>JAUYPK010000024.1 GCA_030697615.1 Microcaldota archaeon
TTATTGGAACTAATGTTTTTGCATTTTTTTTCTTTTCCTTTCTAATTTCGTTAATCGATATTCCTTTAAGAATATTCTCAGCTTCAAAATATTTTTAAATGCATTTATGCCTTTGTAGTTTATGAAAGCTATTGTAATTGGAGCTGGCCGTGGAGCGAGGATAATGCCTTACTCGGAAAAAGTGCCAAAGTGCTTTACCGAAGTTAATGGCAAGCGGATAATTGACTGGATTCTTGACGCGCTTTACAGCGCTGGAGTGAACGATATTCACTTTATCGGCGGCTATCATATAGACGTTGTCAAGGCGGAGTATCCAGAGTTTACCTTTCACGAAAATACCGATTGGCAGAACAATAACATTCTCGAGTCGCTTTTCCATGCAGAGGGCGAAATGCACGGGGGTTTCATCTCATCATATTCTGACATAATTTATACGCGGGATATTGTGCGCAAATTAGTTGCAAATCCAAACAATATCGCCCTAGGGGTTGACACTGACTGGTATAACCGTTATCTGCCGCGTACGCTTCATCCGATGAACGACGGTGAAAAAGCACTTCTTAATGGCACAAAGGTGCTGCGCATTTCACGCGACATTCCAAACGACGTTGCGCCTGCAGAATTTATCGGTGTTGCTAAATTTACGAACAGCGGAGCGAAGCAATTAATAGCGAGTTACCACTCTGCTAAAAAAGAATTCGGTGGAAAATCGTTTAGGGGGTGCTCCGCTTTCAAGAAAGCGTATTTGATTCATTTATTTCAGGAAATGATTGAGAACGGCGTTGAGTTTTCCTACGAAGCAACGCACGGCAAATATTTTGAAATTGACACTGTTCAAGATCTTCAACTTGCAAGCACCGCTTTATCTTTATATTCACCTGCTACGTTGTAGTAAATATGCGTAAAGCTTTTATCGCCGCTCCATTGATTGGCACGATTATCTTCGTCACTGCTATTGTTTTTGTTGTCAACATCAATAAAGCTGAGACCAATGCAATTACCCAAATTGCACAGGAGTCATACCACAACCGCATTAATTCAATTGTTGAACTTTACCGTAGCGACGCTGGTTCGCTTTTCCGCGAAGATGTGAAAAAAGTAGTTGAACAAGCTTTGACGAGCCAATGCTGGAACATATTCCGCGCACAGATCCCGGATAATTTACCAGCTGATACTATTGAAGAAAAAATGGACAAACTGCAAAAAGCGAGGTTTGACTCATGCAATAGAATTAAGTCATCGATCCAATCTGTAATTTGTTCAAACACTGGAGAAACTAGTGGGGTGGCTGCAGTTAATGCTTGTAGTGGTTTAGTTGGAAATGCTTATGTGAGTTGTTTAGAGGAAAATGGCGGCGGCAGTGGAAGCCGCACTTATGGCTTGCAGAACTTTTTCAACAACATAAACGAAGACTTTTCCTTTGAAGGGATTAGACTATCACCAAGCAACAAAGAAAAGTTCGAGTCGTTTTTCAACCCGCCAGGACAAACGCCTGGATCAGTTGACTTAGTGCGCTATATTTCAAATTGCAACAACTTAATCAAAGAACTCACAATGGATTGCAGTGCATTTGCTGGAACTGCAAGTGAACCACAACCAAAATTGCAATGCTGTAGCAAAGACGCAGCGTTTGGGCAAACTTGCCAAGAAGCTGGCGGGGAAATTATACCTGGATGCGAAAGCGGAATTTTCTACGTGAAGATAACACCAAGCGAACAAGGCGTGTTTGAAAGCCTTCCACGCATACAAGCATCAGACGACGCTGGAAACTATCTACGAGCAGGCGCAATTGCAGACGTAGATGAATTCTACTTACCAATTACTTTTCCACTTATGAAATACCTCAACGCTTCTTTCAACGCGTATCAAATACTTGCATTTGGACCGCACATTGGGGAAAATGACAATGAAGCCGAGGGAATCCTTGATGGGGTATGCTATGCTGGTTCACTATGTTCTGCAACTGAAGCAGGTGCATCCGTTTTAGGCCCTGGGTTCATCCGATCCAGCGGCGACCAGTTATGGCCTACTCGAGAAGAAGCGCGTAATAGCTTAGCAGATACATATTACGAAAACGTGTTTAAACCAGCTTTTGAAACGTTGCCACAGAACTTGGAAATTTCTCTTCTAAGTTCCAACGTAGAAGTTGCGCGGTGCAAAAAAAGCGGAGCTGACGGAAATGGACAATTTCAATGCACTGACACAAACGGCGGCAGTGGAGATGACGCAGCACGGGGGTTCATTGTTCCACAAACTTATCCAATTGGCGATAGGTTCAGCGCCTACATCGGCGAGTTGACACTTAACTTCCGAATAGTTGACACTGACCCAAGCTTCAAAGTAAAACCAGATGCCAACAACGAGCTTTGCACAAGCGCGATGCTCGACTTCAACCCACGAGCGTAACTCGGCGCGTAACCCAGCGCGTAATCCAATGCGTAATCAACTAACTAATTCACCAGGTGCTATTCGCCAAGCATTCTATACGCCGCTTGCCACTGAGTATGCACTTAAATATGTTTTTAAACTACTTCATCGACTATTAATTGCGCTTGTGTGATTCTTGATGTCCGAGGAAAAAGGGTTTGTTTCAAAGTTAAAAGAAAACTACTTAAATTTTATTGACTCACTTCGAGAAAAAGGAGTGCCGTCACCGCATTTAATTGTTCCACTTGTTGTCATTATCATAATAGGTGCAGCTTTTCTCCTTGTGCCTGGAATAGCCGTTGAAAAAAGAAACATCAGCTTAACAGTCAAAGATTCTCTATCCCGCACAGTTTCAGGAGCAACTGCAGAAATAGTGCTGAATAACAATACAATCGCAACCCAAACTTCAGACGCAAGCGGAAAAGTCAGCTTCACGAACATCCCAATAAATGCACAAGTGCGGATAACTGCAGATGGCTTTGCATCGAAGACGCGTAGCGTAAGTGAATTATCCCAACAAGCTACAATTTCACTACAATCAACTGGCCCGCCAACTACTGATGTAGCCTTTAAAATTCTTGATTCAAGTGACCAACAGCCAATCAACGGCGCATTTGTACAGTTGTCATTTGCAAACGGTGATTTTGCACCACAAGCCACTTCAGATGCAGGCGGTAATGTAATTGTTGCAATCCAAGAATCACAAGTAGGCGCAGCAACAGCAACTGTAACCTCAACTGGTTTTGAATCAATCCAACAAGCGGTTTCACAAGAACAAATTGAAAGCGGCACCCCAATCACAATTACCCTCTCTTCCCAAGATGCTTCGACCAACGGCAATGGCGACTTTACCGTGAGAGTTACAAGCAATGGAAACGGTGTAAAAAACGCAAGAGTAGTTTTAATTGATGTAGTTACAAACAGCGAAAGGGCAAGCGAACGCACTACAGATGACGGCAGCGTAGTTTTCCAAGAAGTTGCATTTGGACAAGCTTTTACAATTCGCGTTTCGCACCCGAACTACGAACAAGCAGAACAAGAGTTCACCCCAACTCGTGGCAATGCAGATGTTGCAGTTCAATTAACTAGTCGCACTAGCCCAGCAATGACTATTACGCTAACTGTTTTAGACGAAGAGTTAACTCCCTTAAACGCAGTTGTAAACCTATTCGACGCAAATACAAATTCACTTCTTGAAACCGGAGAGACAAATTCAGTTGGTGAATTCACTGCAAGCGTTGCAACTAATATAAACGCATACGCAACTGCATATGTTGATGGTTATCTCCCCGCTTACATTGGAGATTTATCCGGAGGGTCAACAAAATCAATTACCCTCCAGCAAGCGTTGCCTGGAAACTCGGTTCCAGTAACCGTAGTAGTAACCCAAGATGGCTTCTCCGCTTCAAACGCAGAAGTTTCGCTGTATAGGTCGGGAGGATTTTTCCTAGGTGTCCCGCCGTTTCGCGTAGGGTCAAATGGCATTGGCAACGCTACAATTCCAACTACAATTGACGCAGCTTCTTACCGCGTGTTTGCAAACGCGAGCAAAGAAGCGTTTTACGGCAAAAGTGACTTAGTAGAAGTTGGAACAATTCCAATCTCTTTGTCGGTTAACCTCTTAGCAACGCCCGGTAATTTGACAATCGCGCTTAAAGACTTGTCAACTGGCCAACTAGTTCAAAGCGGTTCAATAGAAGCAACGGTGCTGAATTTACCAGTTTCAACTTGTACAATTGTCAACGGTACGTGCACTTTGCCAGTTGCTGCAAATAAAGAATTTTCCCTTCGTGCAAGTGCACCTGGCTACTTACCTTATTCAACAACTTCAGTTGCCTATTCCGCTGGAGAAAAAGCAAATCTTACAATTTCACTATTTCCAATTTCACTAGCACAAGGAACAACTGCGACGTTCCTAGGTTTGTTTGATTCTTCAAATGTAAAAGTAAACGAAGTGCAAAACGCTGACACTTACTCCGCTAGGTTTGCAGTTAACATGCCACAAAACGTCGAGCAAGCTGGGTTCTATTTCCAAGTTGGAGACGAACAAACCGTTGAAGAAAGCGTTGCAGCAATTACGAATTTTGATTCAAACGGCGCCTCATTTGTACAAAGCGACTCTAAATTATCAACTTCAGCTAACAACAATCAATCGTGCTACTCTGGCCAGAACACGCCAAACACAGATGACAAATGGGCGTACTTTTCCTTTCCCCGTGGTTTTGTAGGGACAAAAGAATTTAGCTTTAAAGTAAAAGTATCTAGGTCGGCAGAGCCAGGCGCAAGCATCAACTTACATTACAAGGCATTTGCATTCAAAGACAACCTTCCATTACTTGCGCCAGCAGATGGTGCAATGCTTGAAACACTACGCCAAAAAATAGATGTTGGTTCACAACTGGTTCCGGCAGACACTTGCCAATTAAAAACATTTGACCAAACAATTGCAGTTTCCCAACAAACACTACGTTGCGACGAAAACGACATCTGCACAAAAGCAATCCTCTCAGATTTAACCTCTGTTGGTTCACCTTCAACGTTCCAACCGCAAATTGCACGCGACTTCACATTTGAATTTGAAGTGCTCTCTCCAGTGAGCATTGATTCAGCAATGGTTTCAACTGACCACTTCAATGTTAAAAATTCACAGCAAGTATTAACCGGCAGTTCAATAATTTTATTCCAAGAAGCGCCAGTTACAATTTCAGCAACAGCTATCGCAGCTAGCGGCCGGCAATTCAACTTACCATTCACTAGCCTAGCGAACAAAAAAGCAAAAATTTCAATGACGTTAACTCCGTTAAAAATAAGCCAAAGCGCACCATTGATATTTACTTTGCGCAGCGGCGACAAAACATTTTCAATTCCATTAACACTTTCAGTAAGCGGACAAAATACGTTTACAGTTACAGCTGCACCTCCACAAATTCCAGCGGCTCAAGATGGAAAAATAACGGTTGTTGTACGCGACAGGAATAACCGGGCAATGGAAGACGCTTCTGTAACACTTTTTGAATGTATTGGCTCTCCTTTTTCAGGCAATGAACCATCTCAAGTAACCGGCGACTCTTCTTCGAACAATGGCCAAAACGGGCGCTATCGCATAGAAGCGACTCCATCTGGACTTGGTGAAATCGGCGTGCGGGTTGAATCGCCTGATTTCAAAACTTTTGAAAGCTGCCTCGTAAGCGTTAGCGGTGGAGATTTCCTTTCAATTAGCCCAGATGCAATGGAATTCACAGGTTCTTCAATTGAAAACCAAGCACAGCAAGTTACGCTTACAAACTCTTTAAACGAGCCAATCCACGTGAGCACTTCAATAAACTGCGGCGGAGATCCCGTACCGGCAAAAATATTTCCAACTTCAACAACAATTGAACCAAACAGCGACAGTACGATTTCAATAAAGCTGCTTCAAAACATCACTTCTAGTGCACAGTGCCTTGCGTATTTCAACGCACGCGCCGGTGCGTTCAAGTCAGTTCAAGAACTTCCAATTTCGTTTAATGTAAATTGTCCAAACTGTGCGCTTGGAATAAGCACAGGAAGCATAAGCGCACCATTGCCACAAGCAGTCACCCTATTTGCAACCCCTCCATTTTTCCAAGATTCAGTTTCACTACAACTACGCTTATCAGCTGACCCAACATGTACGCTTGACGGGTTCAGAATAAACTATGCAGGCATGTATGCACCTCAAGCGATTCAATCCAACGGCGTACTCGGAGGCTTACAACGGCCAAACTTATGGAACTGCGCAGCTTGCGGACAAGCAGATGCAAGCGGAAGTTCGCAATGCAACTCGTGCCAACAAGTCTACCCCTCCAACGTACAGTGTGGCTTTTGCCAACCTCCAATAACTGCTCCAACTTCAAGCAGCTTACCTTCACATGCAATTGCCCAGTGCAGCCAATGCTACAACGCACACTCAGCGTTTCAAACAAATGCTTTCATGACTCCACTTGCAGCTCAAGGTTATCCAGTTCCATTTAACCCAGCTTACGCAGCTGCTAGCCGAAACAACCCGGGGCTTACTCCTTCACAACGAGTTGCATTTGACCCAGCTGTTGGTGCAGTTTACGGGGAAGATGTTGGCGTTTCAAGTAATTTCTACAACACCCGATTCGGAGTACAACCAATCTTACCAGGCTCACAAATGTTTCCAAACTACAATGGCTACAATCGCGGCTCTGGCTTTTCACAGAACATGCTCCGTGATGCACTACGCGTTGACCAATGCACAAAAGACGCGATTACAATAAGTGCAGACTATTCATTCCTCGGCCAAGCATATCCAGGCACAGGTAACCTCGCTGTAACGCTGCCAGATGGGACGACCAAAACAATCCGCGTAAACGTGTTAAGTTCCCCCCCTGTTGGCGGCCAAGGATTGCAAGGCCAGTTGCCATGGCCAACACAGTGCGGAACAGGCGAAACAATTGAAGGAGTTATAACTCCAGATTACAAGCTCAGTGCAAGCGTTTCACTCTCTTGCCCAATTCCATTTGACCAAAAACAAATACAACGTGTTGAAACACTCAACGGCGAAGCAATTCAAGGCGCAGTTGACAACTGCGTTGCAAGTTTGGCAAACAACGACTTGAAAATTTCATGCGACTTCAGCAAAAACGAAAAAGTAAAAGAAATAGCGAACAGTCAAAAATCCCTTGTGATAAAAGCACGTGCTTTGTCAACACAAAACCCAAACGCGGATTTACAAGTGACTATCAAAGCAACTTTTGAAAAAGTAACTGTGCCGCCAAGACAAGAACCTGCTGACGTTGACACTAGCAGCGGAAGCAGCGGTGGAAGTTCAAGCAGTGGAGGGTCAATCCGCGAACCAACGCCAAGCGTTTCCCTCAAAGTGTACAAAGAAAGCGACACGAATAGCCGTAATAATCTATGCGGAAAAAGAATTGAAAGCGGCGCTAAGCTAAAATTAATTTATTCATTTTCAAACAACGGCGACGCGAGTTCACGTGCGATTACAATTAACAAACAAGAAACATCTACCTGGCCAGACGCAGGTTCAATTCCTTCAACTCAATTGACAAGCGCCAGTGGACAAGTGCCTTACACGTTAACAAAGACAAGCGTTGCAGATGTACAGAAGTTCACGTTCAAAGCTTCATCAACTTACAGCGGCGTATCAGTCCCAAGTAAAAACTGCGAAATACGCGCAACTACAAAGCCCCAGATTATAACGCAAATAAAAGCAGTGTGGGTACAACCACTTGTGACTAGTCCAAAGGAATTCAAATGGCTTTATCCAGAAACAAACATTTTCATAGGAACCCAACTTGATATTGACTCGGCGCTGTTGAAAATAAAAGCTAACAAAAAACCAGTAAAAGTAATGGTTGAATACAGCTGCCAAGGCGGTAATAGTCATAAAGTTCAACAAGAATATATTATGAATAATCCTTACTTTATAGATCCTTCTGCGATATACGGTGAAATTACTAGTTCAATTGAATTCACAAAATGCATGCCGCAAGTTGACTCTGACATTGGATACCAGATTAACGTTACGCTGTTAAACTCAAAGAACGAAGAGCTTGAAACTAGTTACTACGTTGCTGGCAAACCAGCTGTAAGCGACGCAAGCGAAGCTGGGTTTATAACAATTGCAAATTACCCAGAAGCGCCACAACGAACAACGGGTGGTGAATCAGCTTTGCCTGCAATTAGCAACGACGAAGAGTTTGCAATTGCCCAGTTTGATTCATGCGGTAGAATAAACGCGCCAATCGTAAGTTCAATTAATTTAACCCGCGTGAAACAAGGCGGCGGAGAAGAGGCAATTAAGTCAAGCGAATCGCTTTACCCTGGAAAAGATTTTGTTGCAAAACTATGCACCAAGGACAAAACATATTCTACTGGTGTTGCAGGCAGCACGGTTGCATACTTTGAATTACTTCTAGAGTACCAAGATAAATATAGCCATTCTCAGCTAACGCGGCTTGGCAGTTGCAAAATAACAGCAGCAGACGAGGCCAATGTTTGTTCAATTAAGTTCAACACTAACCAGTTCCTCGACCCAGATAAGATAAAAGAGTTAAACCTCGACATCACTAAAAAAGTTTCGCTAAAAACAAGAATACTTTACAACACGCCAAGCGTAGCATTGCTTCCTGACAATCATGCAGGAGTTGTAAGTGGAAGCCAGCGTTACTTCTGCAAGTACTGGCCAACTGAAGATGGATTGTGCGGGCCACAAGACGTTGACAAAGTTGAGTTCAAACTATCAGCCAGAGACCCACAGAAATACGACTTGACGCCGCACTGCCAAGTTGACGCAAACAACAAGAACATTTTAACCTGCGACTTACAAGAAGGGGAAGAAATTGAAATACCTGGCAAAATGCGCTT
>JAUYPK010000025.1 GCA_030697615.1 Microcaldota archaeon
AGGCGGAAGAACTAAGAAAATAGCACGAGAAATAGAGCAACTAACCGAAAAAATGACTGACAAAATGAAGCAGCTTGAAGAAGAAGAGGAAAAAGTAGAAAGACAAATAAAGCGAAATAATTTCAGTTCCTAGTCTTTCCATAATGCAATAAGCTTCACAACGCACCGCTTTACCCTCTGCCGCGTTTTCTCAACACACTCCTCCCGTAATTCAACCGCGCTAAAACCTTTAAACAACCGCTTCACTTCAGCAACTGAAAAATAATGGTACCAAACGTTATTCTTACGGCGGAAAGTATTCCTCTCCACAGTCAAACCATTGCCGAAACGAAAATCATTTTGAGAAAAACCTTCAAAAAATAACAAGCCGTCTTTTTTTAACACTCTGGAAATTTCGACAACCGCTTTTCCCCGCTCTTTTTGTGAAAGATGGTCTAGAACGTGTACAGTTACAACTGCGTCAAAAGAATTTGCAGCAAATGGAAGCTCACAAACATCTCCAACTACAAGTTTTGCTTTGCGTCCTGCTTTTTTCCTTGCAATTTTTATTGCCGATGGGGAAACGTCTATGCCGGTAACTTTGAAACCACTTGCGATAAGGGAAGTGAGTGTTTTGCCGTCGCCGCAGCCGAGCTCCAACACCTTTGCGCCAGCGGGGAGGAAATCCTGAAAAGAAAAAGATACGGAAGGCCCGCGCCACAATTCGCCTCGCATCTTGTAATCCTTTTCCCACGCGTAGAAATGAGGGGCGCGCTTCAACAGCTTTTGCAAGTAAAAATCCATCAAGTTTTTAACCGAATCAAACTTTATAATTGTGGCACAAATGAGGTGACGGAAAATGGACGAGAAAACAAAGCAAGATATTGACCTTTGGGCAGCTTATGTGCACGGAAGCAACGGCGAATGGAGAAAATACCATAACAAGTTTATAGACGCACATATTGAAAGGTACAACGCCGCGATAGAATGGCAGACAACACAGCCAGGTGGAAAGCAAAAAATCATCGAGATCTTCGGCATCAAAAACCTAGACGCAGTGCCAATGGTGAAGTGAACAAGAACAGCATAAATCACCAGCTAGTCAACTTTAATAATTATTAATGTAGGTAGTCTGGTGAAAACTACTTTTTACCGGGCGCTTTGCTTATCAAAGGATGAAACACTATTCGCTCACTAGTAGCTATTTGAAAGTTCCCATTTCTTTTGTAGCCGAAGGGGATAAGACCAACTAAAACGTGCGGATGATGACTTCGCTCAGCTAATAATGATTGTAACGCTTGATGCTTATCGTAATGTACAAGACCACGCCGGCTCAATTTACCTTGTAAATCATTTAAGATACCTTGATTCTTTCCACCTATAACCGGAACTCTAATTTCTTTACGTAGAACTTTATGTTCCAAGCCATTCTCGGTTAAATGCGCACTAACTCGCGCAATAGCTATCCTACGTACTTGTGAAGAACTTAATGGTTTCAAAGACATTTAAACGATCACCAGAACTTGTTACCCCCCCCCCCCAATTTTTAAAGGCTTTCCATCGAATGAAGAGAAAGTATAAATAGCAGTTATACTTTTGTATTACTTGAGGTTATACTTTTATGCAATTCACAATGACAGTTGGGCCAAAGGGGCAAGTGGTTATTCCAAAAGCTTTTCGCGACGAGCTTGGACTTTACCCTGGCGAAGAAGTCGTAATAGCGGAAAAGGATAAACAGCTACTTATTAGCCTTAAAAGTGAACAAATGGAAAAAATCAAGGCTGAAATTGTCCAATTTGCACTGAAATACGGCAGCAAGACATATAAGCCAAGTGACTTTGATAAACTACACGAAGCAGAACTAGAAGAGAGTAGAACGAAATGGAAGCTGCCTTAATTTACATCGACGCGACAATCCTAGAAGCGGCAGCACTTTCCTTAACAGTAGAAGGGGACGCGGCAAGAAAACTACTATTCGCAAATCCAACCGTAGCTACTTCAACGCTAAGTTTTTATGACTTATTAGCTTCAATTTCTAAAAAAGCTGGAAAAGATCAAGCAATTTGGATGTGCGAAAAATACGCTAGCCTACCTAACTTATCGATACTGCAAAGCAGCCGCCATGTGGCACTACAAGCAATTGAAAACTACAAATCAACCACTTTAACGCCAGGAAAAGCAATGCACTTAGCCTACATGCAAGTAAACGGCATAAACCAAATCGCTTCACTTGACAGCGACTTCGACAAAGTCAAAAGAATAAAGAGAGTGAAGCTTTAGCCCCCCCCCACTGCGTCAGCCGTTCAGCATAAACTTTTCCACTTTGCTTTTGGCTTGTTCGCGTTTACGCTGATGTTCCTTTAGAAACGCAGTCATCTTTTCCACTAAAATGGCCTTTAGTTCGCCTGTCAACAACGCGCCGCTCTTGTAATTTTTATAAATCTCAGCTAGCTTTTTGTCATCTGGTTCGAACATCATCCTTAGCCACTGGAAGCTAACGTCGACGTCCGGGTTTCCGCCTTTCTTTCGATGCTCTTCAATTGTAGCTTGCCCGCCAGAAAATGCGTATTTATTTATCTTCTTTGCAGCAACTTCAGGAGCGTCAGTAGTATAGATAGCGGTTGTTTCATCTGAAGCTGACATTTTTCCACCAGGCCCGGTTAAAGGCGGAAGGAACATGCATTGGATGCTAGCCGGCTTGTAGTACCCAAGCTTAGGTAGTACATCACGCGTTATACGAAAATGCGGATCTTGGTCAATAGCATGTGGAATCAAACAAGGAATATTCTTACCTGCAAGTACAGACGGAAGGAACGCAGGAACCGCTTGCATTGAAGTGTAAAAAACTTCGCCTAAATTCGACTGATCAGTTAACCCAAAAGTTGATTTAACCGTTGAAACCGTAATACGTTTTGCCACTCTACAAGCTTCTCTATACATTAAGTTAGCGTGTTTAGTATCAACTAAAAACTTGGTTTTTTTCGGGTCAAACCCCAAAGCAATCACATCAAGCATATTCTCTTGCAAGTAATGTTGCGTTTCATCAAGAGTCAACTCATCTTTAAAGAGGAATTTTTCCTCGTCTGGAAATTGAAATAGCAACTCTGCCCCAAATTTATCCTGGAGCCACTTGGTAAAAACCCACGGAAGCAAGTGGCCAATATGCACGTTTCCCGATGGTGCGCGGCCAGTGTAAATGTAAAACTTATTTCCCTTTTCGTACTCGCTTAAAATCCAATTTAAATCCCTGTGGCAGAAAAACACTTTGCGCCGCAACATAAAATGCACTTCGCCAGCGTGTTTTTTTATAGCATCAAGATTAGCTTCACTGATCTTCTCAACCCCAAACTGCTGCACTAGCCTATCGTAGTCAATGCTTCCTTTGACTTCCCACGGCGTAACTGTAAAGTCTTTGTTTTCGTTCATGTTTGTGTTTAGAACGGCGGATTTTAAAACACAGCTGCATATAAATCTCCATGGCAAAGTACGGCATTTCTGACGGTGCAATTATGGGCTATATAGAAGTAACCGGCGATAAGCTCACCTACTCATTGGGAAAAACGTTTGACACGCGCACTAACTATGTGCAAGCGGTTGAAAAAGTGCAGGATCTCGGGCTTGCTAAAGCACGCGCAAAGCTAACTTACTACTCACTAATGGCAGACCTCCGCACAGTTGAATTCATAATCAACAACAACGACCTACTCGGTTTAAAGAAAACGCTGGGGAAGTGAATACACTAGCATATGCCTAAAATAATCACCGTCGGAGGCGTTCACGGCGTTGGAAAAACTACTTCTGCTAAACTAGCCACCGAATCCCTAAAACGAACTGGACAAGTAGCTTATGTAAGTGTAGGCGACGAACTAGCAGCTTATGCAAAAAGTCGCTTTGGAAAACGAATAAAGCAACTAACAATGCCACAAATGATGACCGGATGGCACAAAGTACTTGAAGGCATCAATAGAAAAAAGTCTAAGGTGGTCATAGTAGATCAACACTATACTTTTCTCCCAAGAGGTTCAAAAAATCAAATTGACTTGCTAAGTCGCCGTAGGCAATTTGAAAGCACAGTACCCGAACAAGTGCATTACGTCTTGCTTGAAGCGCCACTAAGTGAAGTGCTACGCAGAAGAGCAGCTGGTTCAAAACAACGTTCAACTGACCCAAAAGGAATAGCAAGAGAAATAGTAGGCCAACGCATATGTGCAAGGCTAGAAGCTAGAGAAACTGGAAAACCACTTACAATAATAAGAAACTCCGCCGGAAAGCAAGATGAAACTGTTCGCCGAATAGCGGCAATCGTACGCAGGCATTTGTAACCCGCGAAAAAATCCAGTTTAATTCCACAATGCTTAAAACCCCCTTCTTCGTAATGATAGAATCATGAACTTCAAACCGCTATTTTTGTCGCTGGTTGTATTTTTGCTACTTGTAACACTAGTAGATCTTGCAAGCGCAGCCACTACAATATACGCTCCTGCGGTTGACAGCAACGGAAAAGGGATACTGACGCCGTTTACAGTAACTGCAACTCAAGGCACTGGCAGAATCAGGACAGACATACAAGCTTCTTTAATTGCAACTGAAACTGAAAATTCAATCCGCACAGCTGCACAAGCAGCGAGCAAAGAAGCTAGCGTTTCGCTGGAAAACATTGATATAAATATAGATATTGACAGCGAAGCTGAGCTTATCGACGGGCCGTCTGGTGGAATGGCTTTTGGAATTGCTATTTACAACGAGTTGATCCACATTGCTGCGTTACGAGGGCAGGCGATTGAAGCTCCACAAATTCGCAGTGACTTAGTAGTTACAGGAGCAATCACTGAAGATGGTTTAAGTGAAAAAGTAGGCGGAGTAGAAGAAAAGGTAATTGCGGTTAGCGAAAGCGGCAAAAAATTAATGTTAATAGCAGCTGGCCAAAGCGCCAACGATGCGCTTGACTACGCGGTTTTTGCAAGGGAGATTTCCAACGGTTCACTACAAGTAGTTGAAGTGCATTCACTCAACGAAGCGCTGCAATATGCATACACGGCAAACAACTCCCGCGTCGACGCACCACAAGTCATAATCCAGCCACTTGTACTTGAAAGGTTTATTGCAAATGAAAAAACACTCCACGTTAAACAAATTGCACTCGACGAAATCCAAACCGCCCAAACCGAATTAGCCAAAGTTACGCGTAAACTCGACAGCGATGCCCAGCAAAGCCAACAAGTAACCGCGATAATTAGATCGGTAAACGAGTCGCTGAAAAACGCCCAGCAAGCAGTTGACAACGGCTATTACTACACAGGTGCAAACTCCGCTTTTCTAGCGCGGATAAACCTACAAACAGTAAACGCAGAAGGAACCACTACACAAGATTTTCAAACAATGGTTAGCGAAATGGAAACACAATTAACTCAATTCAATACAAGTGTAACTGCAACTCAAAACAATTTTGAAGATATTGCAGCTGCAAAGATGCGCTATTGGTGGGCGTACACGCGGTTCAACGAGGCAAAAGAAGAGTTTACAAACACAAAAACAGCGACTGTGCCGTTAGTGCGGGACTATTACAACGCAGTTGCTTGGTTCGACGCTAGCAAGAAATTAATGCAACACGCAAAAAACAACGCTAATGGCGACGCCATAAACGAATACAACTTACGCGAATATTCGCTCGACTTGCTTGAAAAAGCGGAAAAAATTGCAAACACTTCAACTGATTCAGAAATCCAATGGCATTTAAAAACTGCAAAAGTGGAAATCACCAACGCAGACTACGTAACCGCTGTTTTCGACTTGCAATTTGTACTATCTGCAGATAGTTCTACAAAACAAATCGTTGGCAAAACGCCGGACCAGCTCATAGAACAATACGGCGAAGTTAAAACTACAAATATCTACAACCAACCAACCTCTGCAACGTGGGCGGAGCTTTACTACGCAAACGCAATTTACAACTTACAAGACGTATCAAGCCCAAACGACTTAGGCGGAATCATAAACGCAGTCCGACTAAAAGAACTCGCAATGTACTTCAACGAGGCAAAAGAACAAACGCTACGCGAATTACAAAATCCCCGCAACGCAACTAACCGCACAATAACGCCATTAAACGCGCTTCCACAAGCACCACAAGAGCAGCCAAACGTAACAGCGACAATAACACAGACGACAAACAGCAACACAGGAACATTGCAAATAATTGCGTTGATAATAGTGGCAATTGGAATCGTTATACTCGCGGGCATAACACTCGGCAAATTAAAACCAATTAACCGCCACGTAAACACGGAGCAAATGCTTGACAAACTAGACGAAGCACTTGTAAGCGGAAGAATAAGCGAATCAACTTACAAGAGGCTAAAAGCGAAATACGCAACAAAGGCAAAAGAAGAAAAAATCGAAACAAAGAATTTACAAACTTCCAAAGAACGCTTGAAAAGAAAGAGAAGATAAGAAAACGCACACTAGCCATTGACTGATTTTGATTCAACTAAATTAGTTTTAAATCTCCCTCGAATAAAACTACGCTTAACATCTTCCACACAAACAGGCAGCGTTTCACCAAACACTTCAACATTTGGATCGCTAACGCTAAACCCCCGCTTTCTCAATTCATTTACGACGTGGTCAGCAACATTATCCAAATTGCCAGGATCTAGGCCTAGCGAAATAAACCTATTGCCTA
>JAUYPK010000027.1 GCA_030697615.1 Microcaldota archaeon
GATATCGCGCCTTCCTTTTAGCGCATCTCTTACACTTGCTGGAGTGACGACAGTTGCGCGCGGTAGGAGTTCTAGTCTGACGCGTTTTCCTTTTAACATGGTTATTCTCGCTAATAGTCCCACTTCATTGCTTCTAACTAAGTCGCGTAGAGTTTCTGCAGGTAATTCAACCCCTTCTTTTTGTGCTTCCCTTTGTAATCTATTTGTTCTTGTTTTAAGTTCTCCAGACAGAAGCCGAATGTCGCTTTGTCTATGTGCTTCTGCACGTTCACCATATTTGGCTATTGACCCTGCGCTGTTTGGATTTTTCAACAAAGCAGTGTATTCTTCGTCAGTGATTTTGTAAAGTTGTCTAAGCACTGGGCCAGCGCGGGTGAACTCTTCAACGTTTTTAAAATCTAGCCGTATTGGCGCTGCTATTTTTCCACGGAATTTAACTACTTTTTTTAATTCTCCGCCTTCTGCTTCAACGCGGGTTTTCACTTTTTGAATTATCTGCTCTGCAAGCGGGTCGAAAAACCTTGAACCATTTAGTTCAACTAGGCTCGGAAGTTCAGCTGGACTCTGCGGTAGTACGTGAACGTGTAAGTGTGTTACGCTTTGGCCAGCTATTCTTCGCCAGTTGAATCCAAAATAAACATTGTGCCCTTGTTTTTTCATTCCTCTGTGAATTTTTTGAATTAGTTCACCAAGTTCATTCATTTCATGTGGGTTCAAGTCAGTAATGCTTTCCTTGTGTTCAAGCGGGGTTATCAAAGCGTGGCCTGGAAAAGGTGGTGCTTTGCCTGGAATTACCATTGTGTGCTCTTTAACTACAAATGGCGGCAAGTGTTGTTCGTGGTTGCAAAACGGGCAAGCAGCAACTCGGGTTTCGCGAGGAGCTCCAAATTCAGCAACTCTATCTTGCCTTTGAAGAACCCTGCCTCCAACTTCTTCCCTCCAAGCTGGGGCTTTTGCATGTCTGCGAATTCCGAGTCCATATCGTTTTGGCATTTATTTTTATTCCCTTATTTTTATTTATGGCGGTTTGTTTATTAATAATCTAATGTAGTGTAAAGTGGAAACTTTTCGCAAAGTTTCATAACTTCGCTTTTTACCCTTTGTACAACTGCGTTGTTTTTTATTTCGCTTTGCACACTAGCAACGTATTCGGATTTTGTTTTATCCTCTGGCAAATTATACTTCGGTGCAATTTCATTCACTATTTCGGCAATCCATTTGCCAATTAGTTCCATTTCGTTTTCTTTCATGCCGCGTGTTGTAATTGCTGGCGTTCCCAATCGGATTCCGCTTGGGTAAAAAGGCGAGGAAGGGTCTGCGGGAATAGTGTTTTTATTAACTGTGATATGTGCTGCGTCTAGTGCCTCTTGTACAAAAACCCCTTTGCCTTTTCCAAATGGGGTTAAGTCAATTAATTGCATGTGGTTGTCGCTCCCGTTTGAAACCAGCTTCACCTCATTTTCCATCATGGTTTTTCCAAGTGCCTTGTTATTCGCAACGATTTGCTTCGCGTAAACCGCAAACTCTGGCTTTAATGCTTCGCCGAGTGTAACTGCAATTGCTGCTGTTTGGTGGTCGTGTGGTCCGCCTTGCAAGCCTGGAAAGATCGCGCGGTCGATTTTTTCAGCGAGTTGCGGATCTTTGCTTAGACCTTTTTGGGTTGTCATTATCATTGCGCCTCTTGGACCGCGTAAAGTCTTGTGTGTAGTGGTTGTGATAACATGTGCATATGGTACTGGTGAAACGTGTGCGTTGCCAGCAATTAATCCTGCGATGTGTGCAATGTCAGCTGCAAAGTAGGCGTTAACTTCATCTGCAATTTCGCCGAGTTCTTTAAATGGAAATTCGCGTACGTATGCAGTTGCGCCGCACCAAATTAATTTTGGCTTATGCTCGTGTGCTAGTTTGCGTACTTCGTCAAGGTCAATGTATCCATCTGGTTTAACGTGGTAAGGGACGCTTTTGTAATACTTTGCCGAAAAGTTAACTTTCCAACCGTGTGTCAAGTGGCCGCCGTCTGGTAAGTTTAATCCCATTACTGTATCTCCAGGTTCGCAAACTGCAAAGTAAACCGCTAAATTAGCAGGGCTGCCTGAATACGGTTGGACATTTGCATGCGGCACTCCAAATAGCTTTTTTGCACGTTCAATTGCAATGGTTTCAACAGCGTCGACGTTTTCATTGCCGCCATAGTAACGCTTGTGCGGGTAGCCTTCAGAGTATTTATTTGTAAATACGCTGCCAAGCGCGTTTAACACTGCCAAGCTAACTACATTTTCCGAAGGGATCATTTCCAACCCTTCTGCCATTCTCTTAATTTCGTTTCGGATAATTGTAGAAACTTCGGGGTCGGTTTGCTTTACGCTTGAATTGAAAAATTTGGTTAAATCCGCCATTTAAATCATCTGCCTTATATCGGCTAAACTATTACGCACAAAAGAGTTAAATCCCTACCTAACGCAAAAGCTCTAAAACAAAAGCGGCTGTGGTTCAGTGGTAGAATGCGACCTTCCCATCCGACCTTTTTTCTTTACCAAAGAAAAAACGTCGACGAAAAAAGAAACTTAATGTTTCTGGAGAAAGGTCGTGATCCGGGTTCGATACCCATCTTTTTTCTTTTAAAAAAGAAAAAAGCTAGGTGCTCCAAAAAAGAAAAGATTTGTTTTTTCTTTGGCGCCACGCC
>JAUYPK010000028.1 GCA_030697615.1 Microcaldota archaeon
AAAGTAAAAACGCTGGTTAAGAAAAATAACCCGCTTTCACAACAGATGTTCAAGAAAATTACCGAAGTGGTAAGCCGCGATAATGATTCAATAGAGTTTTACAAGAACTTGCGTTTTCCAATGCAGGAATATAAGCAAGTACAGATTGGACATTTTGTACTTATTTTTAGAGTTTACAAAGATAGAAATTTCATTTCGTTTGACGACTTCGACCACCACGATAATATCTATTGAGGAAAAGCCCGAACTACATCTTCTCCAGGGCAGTTATGCCGAGTAGTTCCAACCCTTTTTGCATCACGTTTGCGGTTGCATTTACCATTTCTAAACGCTGTTGTTTTGCTGCTTCGCTTTCTGCATCCAAGACGCTGTGCATTGAGTAGAATTTGGAAAAAGCAGCTGCGGTCTTTAACAAGTAGTCGCATAGCACGTGAGGCGATAAACTTTTTGCTGCGTTGGCAGTTACGTTTGGAAACGCAGAGATGTGCAAGAGCAGTTCTTTTTCTTCGGTGTTAAAGTCGTATTTTTTCACTGTTTTTATTTTTTTCATTTTTTCACTTTCTATTTTTTCATCTTTACTTTCTTCGCCTGCTTTTTCTAAAATGCTTTTGCACCTTACGAGGGAATATTGCAAATAAGTGCCGGTATCGCCTTCGAATGAAACCATTGCCTTGAAGTTGAAGTTAATGTCTTTTTCTGCGCTAACTTTAAGCACTGCAAATTTCAACGCCGCTAGTCCAATTGCCAAAGCGCGTTTATTCAGTTCAATTGGCTTAATGTTGCTGTCATTATTTCGCGATATTATCTGTGTTTTTGCCTCTTCCTGCGCTTCGCGGATTACATCTGCAAGGAGGAGCACTTTGCCTTCACGTGTGGATAGTTTCGTCCCTTCTATTTTTATCAATCCAAAACCAACGTGGCGATTGTTATAACTCCGTCCAAGTTTCTCTAGGGTTGCAAACACTTGCCTGAAGTGAAGGTTCTGTTCGTTTGCAGTTATGTAAATGCTCTCATTGAACTTGTACTTGTGAAACTTATAATCCGCAAGCGCTAAATCGCGAGTGAGGTAAAGAGTTGTACCGTTACTTCTTACAAGCACAGCGTTTGGCAACTGTGGTTCTAGCTCGCAAACTAGTTCTCCGCCTTTGTCTTTAAACGCTATTTTTTTTTCAATACATTCTTGAACTATTTTCTTCGCTGGTTCAATGTAGTTGCTTTCCCCTTGTATTTCGTCGAATTGTACGCCGAGGATTTTATAACTTTCCTTAAACGCCGTTAGTGAGAGTTGCCTTACTTTGTCCAAACCGCTTTGTACTTGTGCATCTCCTGATTCTATTGCTTCTAGAATTTTTCTTTCCCGTTCTTTTAGCGCAGGGTTTTTTTCAACTTCTACATTTATTTTGACGTAGTATTGAAGCAAGTCGCGCTCAGTTTTTATCTCTGGTAAATCTTTGTATTCTTCCAAGGCAAGCAGTAGCTTTGCAACTTGTGCACCAGAATCTCCTAGATAATTGAAGCCAATTGTCTTCTTGCCTTGGCTCATGAGGAGGTTTTTCACGCTGTGCCCGTAAATAGTTGAACGGATGTGCCCAATGTGAAGTGGCTTTCCAACATTTGGACACGAATAATCAATTACTACTGTTTCACTTCCCGTGTTTTTTTCCGCTTTGCACCCATAATTTTTTTCACATCCTTCCCTAAGTGCACTTGCGTAATATTCATGGGTAAATGTAAAGTTGACAAACCCGTTTAAGCTAGTTGCCTTTTCAACTAGCTTGCCTTTTTTTATTTGCTTTGCGATTTCCTCGCTGATTTTTATTGGGCTCATTTTTAACTTTGCCGCGAGTTGAAACGCAATTGAACAGCTCGCGTCCGCTTTTCTGCCCTGTTCAAAATGCATTTCTATATTTGGAGAAGTATCATTTATTGAAAATTTGTCCGCTAAGCACTTGGCAACTAGCGCTTTGCATTCTTCTTGAGCGAGTTGTGCAGTTGGTCGTGTGCTTGTTTTAGCTGTTTTCATTGCGTATTAAGTACCGGTGGGGAGATTTTTAAATATGTTCCAACTAACTCTTATATAGTATTAATAATAGTAGTTAGTATAATGTTTAATGTTATTTGCTTAACCATTTCAATTGGTTAAACTGGGTTGATTGTATTCTTGTGGGTTTAAAAGAAATATATTACAAAATTGAAGACAAGTACTACGGTCTTATAGAATGGCTTGCTAACAACGGGCTTAACTTTAAACCGCTTGTACAGGCCATTGAAACAAAAGGTATCCCTTCTCTTCCGCTTTTCACTGCACTTTTACTCATTATTGTTGGCGGCGCCTATCTTTATACTAACCCCGCAATGTTGCAGGGAATTAGCGGGTCAACCAATAGCTTAACGATTCGGGTTCAAACCGCTTCAAACGAACCACTTGCCGATGCACTTGTGGCGATCACTGGAGTAAATGTTGACCAAAGTAGCATAACTGCTGCAGATGGAACTGTTAGTTTCACCGGAATTTCGCCAGGTGTCCGTTTAAGAATAAGCGTTTCAAAAGATGGCTTTAGCGCTGTTTCACGCGAGTTAATTTCAGGCGCTTCACTTCCGCCATTTATCCTGCGAACAGGCGGCGACGGAGACCAAGTTACACTTTTAGTTGTAACAACCGAAGGTAGCCCAATTGGACAAGCGCAAGTATCGTATATTGTAAATGGCGAAGCTCGCGATACTCAAACTTCTTCACAAGGTGTTGCTCAGTTAAGCGTTGCAATTGGAACACCAGTTTCAATAACAGTAAACGCACAAGGCTTTGAAACCGCAACCCAATCCTTTACCCCCGACTCGCCAGGCTACCAACAGCAAATCACATTGGCTTCTTCTTCACTTGGCTCAATTGAAGACTTTGGCAGTTTAGCCGGGCGTTCGCAACGCGTTCCATCTCCAAACGACGATGAAGAAACAGACGAGGCACGTTCAATTAACCTAGCAGATGACGGTACAGTAACTGTAAACGTTGCTAATTCAACTAGCGGCGGAATCCAAGGCGCTACAGTTGCACTTTTCAACAATGCAGACCACAGTCAACTAGGAACAGGAACAACTAACGTAAATGGAACCGCTGTTTTCAGGGACATAGCAACTGGAATACAAGCATACGTAGCTGTAGATGCAGATGGTTACGTTAGCCAAGTATCTCCCCCGAGAGTAACCCAATCCACAACTACTTTCTCCGTATCTATGACTGTTGTTTCCAACTTAACCTCAACTAATTTGACAATTACTTTTACAGACGACGCTGGCACAACTACTTTTTCTGGCCTTGACTTTGCATTGTTTCAATTTGATTCAACAACTGGATTAAGCCAACGATTACCATCTAGCCCCGCAACTGGAAGCAGTAGAACAAGGACACTTGTAAACCTACCAGCTGGAGAAACAGTATACCTATCCGCTTATACGTTGAACCACGTGCGCTACGCTTCAGAAACGTTTACACTCACTGCAGGAACAATGCCGTTCCAAGCTAACTTAACCAAAAAAACTATTGACAACGCAGTTGATGTACGCGTAAGCTTAGTTGACTTCTATAATGATCCAGTTCTTCGCGGAACAGTAACCCCTTACCTCTCTTCAAATAACCACGTGCTTTATCCAAATGTTTCAACTGCAAGCGCTGGAGTATTTATATTGAAAAACATTCCAGTTGCAACGTCAATACTAGTAAAGGCAACTAACACCTCTTTCTTTGGAGAAGCATCCATAACAGTTTCGCTTGACAATACCAACGTCACTGTACGTTTGCTTCCAACTACCAGTGAAGTTAAGCTAAATGCACTTGACGTATTTGACAACCACGCAATCAGCGACGCTTCGTTTACAGTTTCTTACACTAATGCAGGCCAGTCAGTTGTACTAGGCGGGTGTGGAAGCAACTCCGGTGCACCAAGTCCAACAGAGTTTACAAACGGCGTATGCGGCTTAACCTTTGCATCT
>JAUYPK010000032.1 GCA_030697615.1 Microcaldota archaeon
AGGATGCAAATGAGCTAATTGAAAAAAAAGTTAGCCGAATAGTTATTGGAACAAGCGCACTCGACTCCCAAATATTATCACAATTTGCAGCTAAATTTGGACAAAAAGTTTGGGTAGCTTGCGACGTTAACAACGGCAAAATTGCAGTTAAAGGCTGGACACAAACAAGCGAAGTAACTTTAGAACAGTTGCTTGAAATAGTGTCAAAACTAGAGATTGGCGGAGTAATAGTTACAGACATCTCCCGCGACGGAATGGAAACTGGATTTTCACAAGAATTCGTCACAAAAGTTAGAAAAATGACCAAACTCCCATTAATTGCATCTGGCGGCGTAAGCTCAATCCAAGATGTAAAAACCTTAGCAAAAATGGGATTCGATGCATGCATAATTGGCAAAGCACTTTACGAAAATAAAATTTCACTAAAAGAAGCAATCGAGGTGGCAGAAAAAAAATGCTAGCTAAACGAATCATCCCTTGCCTCGACGTAAAAGCGGGGAAAGTTGTCAAAGGCGTAAACTTCAAGCAATTGAAATACGCCGGAGAACCAGCAGAGCTAGCTGGCCAATACACAAAACAAGGAGCAGATGAAGTTGTTTTTCTTGACATAAGCGCATCGTATGAAAAGCGCAAAACACAGAAAAAATGGGTGCAACAAGCCGCGCAATCGCTGGACATCCCGTTTACAGTTGGCGGCGGCATTGCAAGCGTAAAGGACATGCGCGAAATACTACGACTAGGCGCGGATAAAATATGCATAAATACAGCCGCAATTGAAAACCCGAATTTGATAACGCAAGGCGCGGAGTTATTTGGCTCACAGTGTATAGTAGTTGCAATGGACGTGAAATCCACGCTAAATGGATGGCGGGTTTACTCCCATGGCGGAACCAGGCCAACTGGGCTAGACGCGGTTAAATGGGCAATTGAATGCCAAAAGCGCGGAGTTGGAGAATTGCTCGTAACAAGCATTGACCGCGACGGTACAAAAAACGGTTTTGACTATAAGTTAATCAAAGCAATAGTTCAAAAAACTTCAATTCCAATAATAGCATCTGGAGGCGCTGGAAGCGAAGAAGATTTTGTAAACGTTTTCAAAAAAGGAAAAGCAGACGCCGCACTCGCAGCAAGCGTATTCCACTATGGGAAAATTTCTATTAAATGTTTGAAAAAAACCCTAAGCAAAAACCAAATTCCAGTAAGGAAATGAAGTGATAAAAAAACCATGGACAAACTAATACCATTAATCGTACAAGACAATGAAACAAAACAAGTGCTGTCGCTGTTTTACTGCAACAAAAAAAGTATTGCGTTGATGAAAAAAACCGGCTACGTGTGGCGTTACAGTAGGCAGTATAAGAAACAAATGCAAAAAGGAGCCACTTCTGGAAATACTCAAAGGATAATTAGTTTAGAGTATGACTGTGATAGGGATGCGTTTCTCGCAACGGTAAAGCAAGAGGGTGAGAACGCGTGTCACACTGGAAAATGGAGTTGTTTTTCAGCAAAGCAGAATACTAGTTGGGGTTATTTAGAGGAGCTAATGGCAGTGATAAAGCAACGCCGGCAAAGTAAAAAACAAAATAAAAAGTCTTACGTTGCAAGCATAGTGAACTCACCGAAGAAAATCGGCGCGAAGCTTAGGGAAGAAGCTGCTGAGTTGGCAGAGGCAATTGGTGAAAAGGAAAGGAAGGAAGTGGTGTGGGAAGCGGCTGATTTGCTTTTCTTCACTCTAGTCGCCCTTGAAAACCGACGCGTAAGCGCAGAAGAAGTCATCCAAGAGCTAAAAAGACGAAGAAAATAAAAACCACATAACCGACATATTAAAAACTTAATAAAAACTAAGCTTAATGGAGATTGCATTATATGTCATTTGAACTATCATTTAAAGAAGTGAGGCAAGCGTTCGGCCATCAGGCGGTCAGAAACATACTTTATGAATTAATAGGACAAAACGCGTTTCCAGCTTCAATTAATCGAACAGGTAAATTTCCAACAGTTATTTTCAATAGTAAAGCTGCGCTTGAAAGATTTTCTAAAGCCGGGGCAGCGTTTAGACAACTTAACAAAAGCAGGGTTTTGCACGACGCTAAAGGCTCTAATCCAATTCGATTTGTCGATATTAATCAAATTATACGCGCGTTTCTACTTGCAGAGCCTCGCAAGCCGGTGAAGATTTTCATGCCTTGGGGGCCTCGCTATAAAGCAAGCGCTGAAATAAAAGATGCGGATCCTGAGCACCATACAATAAAAAGAGTAGTTTCCGTCTTACGAAAATTACACACAGCAGGTTTACCATTGCAGGCGTCTTTTATGTATGCCGACTCTTATGGGGTAAATGCCGGACTTGCCCCCCCCACGGTAAGGGAATATGGTAGAAACGTAGTAACCGCACTTAAGCAGCACTTTGCTGGCACTAACATTCCATTTGAATTAGTTCCACACTCTAAGCTAATGGCATCACACCCTCGCTACAGCGCTAGGATAAAGGAAGTGGAAACTACTTTGGCAAATCCTACAAGTAGAAGAAAAGTTGGAATGGACGACAAACTCTACCGCCGTTTACTTGCGCAAGCAAAACAAATGACAGGTAGGGATGGCGAACAGGATGCGCTTCATTATGCAGCTGAACGAATTGTAGAAGCTGAACATGTTGCAACTAATCCATTACTTGTAAAGGTAAGTTTAGTTGGCCCGCACCATGATGAACTTGACTTAGCAAATTTGGAACCACGACGTCGCTTACCTACTGCATACGTAATACCCGGAGAACACCGTAGACCCTGGATGATGGCGAGGGAATAAGTTGTCACAACTACAATCCATTGTAAGAGAATCTATTGACATCCACTACCATGTTGGGCCTGAACCTATCCCTCGACTATTCACTCCAGAACAATTATCCTGTGAAAAGGGAAAAATAAGAGGAATCGTACTAAAATCGCACTATCATGAGGCAATAGCCCCAAAAATTTCCGGGTTACTTCTAGTTTCAAGTGTTGTGCTAAATAACTTCGTAGGCGGAATAAACCCAAATGCAGTGGAAAGTATTG
>JAUYPK010000035.1 GCA_030697615.1 Microcaldota archaeon
GCCACGTAGGCCAAGAGGGGGACACACGCGCGGATTAGATGCTGACGTTGCGTACATGTGCACGGATGGCAGTAAAGTAGAGCCATGCTTCTCTCCAGATAGGTTCAACGCTCCAGCAACGTGGACAGTTGTAAAAACACTTGCCAAGTACGGCGACGCGCAGTACATTTTCCTTGACCAGGCGTTAATAGACAAGCTAAAAACATACGCGCAGTCGAATGAACCTGGCCCGTTTACAAATGGAATTTTTGAAGGTAATTCAAAACTAATACGCCACTGGCCTGGCCACAGTGACCACTTACACATAAGGTTACGCTGTCCAAAAGACGACACACAATGCATAGAACAAGCAGGTGGATACCGTAAACCAGACGCGGTCCGGCCAATTGAAGAAATAGACGAAACGCTAGATGCAACAGAACCTGATTTAACATCTTAAATAAACCAAGTGCTAAATAACGCTCTAATTGAATAAACCAACGCATATTTTATAGCTAAACTAGCCTAAAATTTCAGTGTAAACTATATGAAATATTTATATCAATTTGAACAAAAAGTTAAAAAGGAACTTGAAGCGCTGCTTACCAAAGACCCGTACGCCGATGACTCATTTGCACGGCTTGGCTATGTGTTAAAGGAAAGCAAACCCCTAGGCTTGAAAGGCGGTTTTCTAGTTGTATATTTCAAAACCGAAGACGAAAAACTTTCGAATAAGCTACTTGCGGAATTAAAGGCGGTTCCAACTTGCACTGAATTAACCACTGCTGATAAGGAAACCGCTTTGAAAAGCATCGAAGCAGAAGAGGAAAACGCAGCAAGCGGATTCGGCACAATCTTTGGCTAGCAATAGCGCATAACAGTGAAATGGTAAACAAAGCGTTTAAATCTAAATTCATAGTTACATACTCTTATGATCAAAACAGCAGTTTGCCAAAACGGCAAAGTAGATATAAAAAAAGGCATTGCTAACTGCAAAAATGGTAAAAACTCATTCGTATGGGTATACGCCCCTGACCCATCTCAAGCTGAACTAGCGGAAATCGAAAAAAAATTCAACATACAAAAAGAAGTTTTCCAGCGCTATTCGCACGAAACAAAGTCTAAAAAATACTCCAGTAATCCACTAGCATTTGTAATGGTCGACTATTACGTTGAAAAAGAACAAATTCAAAATTCCAGGCTACTATTCATATTAAAAGAAAATGCATTAATTACAATCGTACCTAAAAAATCTGAATACTATGACTACTTGTTTGAAAGAGTTTTAGAAGCGTTGCGACTAAGAAAAGAAAAAGCTACAATAACTTGGCTACTCTACGATTTTCTCGAGGAAGATATTGAAGATAATTATGAAGTGTTGCAAAAAACAGAGGAAATGATAAGCAAATTTGAAGAAACTGTCATAGATGCAAATACGCAAGGTTCGGCAAAAGAAATAGTGCGGTTTAAACGCGAACTGTTCAAAATGAGGCGCCGCTTCTGGGCTTCGGCTAAAATAGTTTTTCTAATGCGAAAAGGCTTGACTCCTGTAAAAATAGACCAAGATGCAGCAATCTTACTTGACGATGTTTACGACACGCTTATCCATCAGCTGGACATAATGAGCACACAGCACGAAATGCTAACCGACGTTTTAACAATTTACTCTACAAAAATCTCCAACGAAATCAGCAAACGCGTAAAGAAACTAACCTACATTACACTCGTACTCACAGGCATAGGTGCAGTGCTTACTGTGCCAAACACCATTGCAACCATTTTTGGCATTCCTTACTTCCCGCGTGAATTGGGAGAAGGAATAGCATGGGAATACATCCTTGCCCTGCTTGGAATAAGCACCATAATATCAACTTACTTCCTTTACCGCTACTGGCAAAAACAAGGCTTAACAGAAGAAAGCAAAGAATAATAAAAAAGAAGAAGAAAATTAGAAAAAAATTCTAATCAGTAACTACAAGCGTTCCGCGCATGCCACCGTGGCCACTGCCGCAAAACACTGAACAGAAGAAACTAAAACTTCCAGTGCGATCAGGCGTAAATTCAACAACTGTTTCTTGACCAGGCTGAAGCCGGCTATTAACATTAAATTCACTAATAGAAAAGCCATGCTCTACGTCTATACTTGTAACTCGGAGTTTTACTGGAATGTCTTTTCGAACAGTAATTGAAGAAGGGGTAAACTCCCACGTTTTTGCAGTTAAGGAAAACTCCTGAACCGCCACCATACTATTATTATCAGCTGACACTTCTGAATCATTCACAGATGGAGAATCTTGAACTACAACATCACTTTGTGGCGTTTCAATGTTTTGCCCACTGCCATTCATTGGCTGAACATCAACTTGAGGCGAAGGCAAAGGAGACACTAACCCAGCATCTGAAGCAGGTTGAGAATCAGAACTAACGCAGCCAAACAAGAAAAGCGAACTAATTAACAACAAACTAAGTACCTTATTCATACCTTTCACCAACGATTTTAAGGCAGCCAAGATATAAAAACATTGGCACAAAACATACTCTAAAGGTAATAACTAAAATGTCAAAAACCGAAGAAGATTGGAAAGCAAAACTTACTTCAGAACAATTCCACATCCTCCGCGAAAAAGGAACTGAAATCCCATTCACTGGCAAACTGCTGAACAACAAAGAAACTGGAAAGTACACTTGCGCTGGCTGTGGAACTGAATTGTTTTCCTCTGAAACTAAATTTGACTCACATTGCGGTTGGCCTAGTTTCTTTGAAGCGAATAAAAACGTCGGACATCGCGAGGACAACGGCTACGGAATGAACCGCATTGAAGTATTTTGCAAAAAATGCAACGGCCACTTGGGACATGTTTTCGACGACGGGCCACAACCAACTGGCAAAAGGTACTGCATTAATTCACTTGCGCTTGGATTTCAAAAAGAAAAACTGAAAATACTAAAGTTAATCATTAACGGTTTTATTTTCGCTTGACGAACTTTTGAACTATTGCAACTGCGACTAATGCTATTACAAAGAAAACACCAGCAACAAAGTAGAACTCCGAAGGTAAACCACGGCTACTACTGCCAATTGATTTTGGCGATTGGACTGACACGTTGAAAGAGGCTGGTATTACTTCGCCAGAGTAGTTGAATCTAGCGTCAATTTGATAAGCTCCTTCTATTGGA
>JAUYPK010000083.1 GCA_030697615.1 Microcaldota archaeon
GCAAAATGCCATGGCGGTCATTTAGTTTGTATATTTAGAATAGTTTTCCCAATGTCGGCTTTTCCCCTTCTTGCTGGTGTTTGCCCATCTTTACCAAGATGTCGCGGTTTGTTTCAAGGGTTTTCTTGTTAACGTCTTGCAATGCCTTTAGCAGGGCAATGATTTGGTCAAGCTTGTCTTCCATTTCATCAGCGTTTCCAATGTCAGTTTTTGAAATGTTTTTCATTATTTCGTCGCTTTCCCCACCACTGACGCTTTCAAGCATGTTTTTTATGTCAACTGCAACTGTCTTTTCACTTTCCCCATCTATCTTAGTTATTTGCAATTCGCCGCTTTCTTCACTTTGCGCTGCTGCTTTTGAAGGTTTTGCTGAAGCGGTTTCTTTAAGTGCTTTTGCCATTTCCCCTTCTGGGTTTTCAATTCCAAGCTCCTGCAAGTTAGAGAGTATATCCGCTTCGCTCATGCCAGCGTCTTTCATTTGCTTTACAATTAGTTTAACATCTGCCATAAATTGGGTTACGATGCTGTTTCTTATAAAACCTGCGTTGTATGCTTTTAAAACAACATATTTATTGTTCAACTACGTTAACGCACTGTATGGACATCGACATCCCCGAATGGAGTAAACTAGCTGAAATTGAGTGGAGTGGCCAGCCACTCGTGCTTTTACAACGCGATGATACCGTGTTGATGCTTTTGGCAGAAAAAAGACTTGACCGGACAATTGGCTTTGCGTGTGCTGCTTGTAAGCCGTTTGTAGTGAAGGGCGACGCTGCGAAACTAGATTTAGTGAAATTTTCAAACGAAGTTACTCTTGTCAAGAAACTCAACGCTTCTACGCCTGAATCTTTTCTACTTGCGTTCACCAAACCAAGCTACGTCCAGTTTTCACAAAACGCAATTTCACAAGCCGCGAACCTCCATGTAAAACAACTCCAAGAGTTAAACTACGAAGTGAAAAACATGGCTAGCGTAACGCTGGGAGAAGTTGAAAATGGCTCTAACCCGCTTTTGGGAGACCCGGCGTTGTTATTTTCATTTCTTTCAATGCTACGTTCAGCTGTTAAAGCGCCTGGCTTGCAAAGCGTAGTTGGGCTAAATTTAGCTGGTGAAAAAGTATCGTGTTCAATTCCAAGTGTTTCGCTTGGCTTAACTGTTGGCGGGACAAAACCACAAAGAATGCATGTGCTTCACTTGCTTTGTGAAGAAGTGATGCAGCAAAATGGGACCGTAGTTGTTTTTGACACGAATAATAGTTTTGCAGGTTTATCGCGGCCAAGTGGAGCTGAACTTACAGAATTCACTGCTTTTTCCATGCCTGGCTTAGCAGCTGGTTTTCCAGTGCATGAAGTTATTCCAGGCAAAAACGCTTTTGTTAAACTTTCCGAATTCACACCAGCTGCTTTAACCGCGCCGTTTGGGCTGACTGGAAGCGACATTGCGCCGTACGTTGAAAAAGCGTTTCAAAGCGGAAGTATGGAATTGTTGAACGAAGCTAATGCGACTAATGGTTTAAATCAGTTTACCGCTTTGCGTGTTAACCGCGTTGTAAAAGTTATGCAGCAGTGTTTCCAAGGCGTTTTTGCAAGTAATTCCAACGTAGAATTTTCACATTCGCTTGGCAAAATGCTCCACATTAACCTGTCGAAATGTAGCGAAGAGGCAAAAGCGTTTTTTTCACTTGGGTTGTTAAAGCAGCTTGAAAAAAGTGAGGGGTCAATTTTCATCGTGTTTGAACAAGATGCAAAAGAGATAAAGACGCTTGTTGAATTTAGCGTGAATAAGTTTCTTGGTTCAAACGTTTCAATCCTATGCCATTCCGAGGATGAAAATGACGTGCCTTTTGTTAACTCAGCTGATTTCTTTGTTGAAATTCTAGACAAAGACGTTGCAATCACACTTGCCGGTAAGTCGCCGCAGCGCGTAAAGCTACGGCCAACTTATTCAGCGTGCAGCGAAAATTAACCGTTTACCTTTTGCCCTTAATTTTTGCTTTGCTTTTGTTTCAATTGCAGAAATAGCATTTGCCTTAATTCCAAATTCGCTTGACATTTGCCGCTGTGTTTTATCCATAACGTGACGTAAGGCGAGCATTGTAGCTTCATGTGCATCGATGATTCCAGTTGTGTGCCACCGGTGTATTATTTTCAATGCTTTTTGCACTTCTTTTTCGCCACTTTTACTTTCTTTTGCCACGTGTTTTTCTTCCTTTAGTGGAAAGGTTCTTTTATCGCGTTGGTTTTCCTTGTGCTTGCTTCTAATTGCGCTAGCTATTCTTGAACCTATTCTCAACCGTGCATAGCCTTCAAATTCGTCCGGATGCATAGTTGTAGGGTCACGTATTTCAAGTGCGTCGGTTAAACCCTGTAGCCCTATGCTGTGTGCTTGTTGTGGCTCGAGAAATTTTGGCCAAGCACGTGCCATTTTTGGCCACGGAGTTTTGTTCCGAAGCACTTCTCCAATTAAGTGTATTCGCTCTTCAATTTCTCTTCTTGTTGCTTTTCTTATCCTCGGTAGCTTATCCATAGATAAAGTCAACAAACCACGTTTAGCGAGTGTCTGCATTTTATTTTCTATTATGCTTTTGCGTTTTTCTTGGGTCATTCCTCGAAATTCGTACATTCCTTTTAACCTTTCAGCTAGCTCCACTATGTTGTACTGGCTGCCTCTTCTGTGTCTAGGTGCATGTGCAAGAATAGCTAAGTGTAAAGGGGTAAGTGGGACTTCTGGCGGTTTAGGGTGTTGCTTTTGTGGTGGAAGCCTTGATGCCATTTCGTTAACGTGGCTTGAAAAACTCTGCAAAGTTGGATAGCGGTTTGTCCCTAACCGAGCTTCCAATTTTGCATACCAACCTTTTAACATGTTATTATAATTTCACTCTCCATTTCCGAGCGTTATTTTATGCCTAGCTCTTGATGCGAGGTTACTTATCCATGAATTACTTACTTTAAGTTCTCTTGCAATTTTCCACCTTTTGTGTCCCATTGCATCAAGTGCCAATATGAGTGCCTCTCGTTTTGTAATTCGTCCAGCTTTATGGTGGTTTAAAAGCCCCTGCAATGCAACTGAAGGTAATAATGATTGCTGTGGCTCTGGTTCCATGCGTTTATGTAATGTGATTAATTCACTTCTAAATTCAGTTAAATTTTTATAAGTGTCCGGAACTTGAGGCGGCCCGGGTTTGCGGTAAATGTTTGTTAAAAACGCAAGCGCTTGTTCGTGTACTCGCGGAATTCCAGTTCGCCCTGTTTTGAAGTGTTTTGATATTTGACTATGCGTGTATCCAATTGCTATTAGTGAATGTATAATTGAGTGATGCGTCCCTGCACTTGGGTTACGTTGCAGTTCCTTAATTTCGCCCAGTAAAGTTTCTTTTTGATCTCTTCTCAATGCATATGGAGTTACGCCGTGGCTTTCAGCTATTTCGCGCCCAATTGCTTGAGCATGCGCTAAAACAGCGCCAGCTGTCCTAAATGTAATCCCTTCAAAACTCCGCCGTAAGTTACTCATCTGCATGTAAAAGTTAAGGCTGCGTCAGTTTTAATCATCTTCGCTTTCTTCATTCATCGTCTTTCTTTTTGCTTGCCGCTTTTTTCTTTTGTTGTTCCACTTTTTGTTCGAAGAGTTCGTTTACAAGTTCGTTGACTTGCCGCACTGTGACAAATTCCAGTGGGTTAATCAAACCTAGCGTGTATTTCACGTTGTACACGTCGTTTTTAATCGCTTCATTTTCCTTCATTGCCTTTTCAAAAGTTTCTTTCAAAGCTTTGATCTCGCCGCTTTGTTCCATGTCTAAATGAGCTGCGCCTGTTCCGCCGCCGCTTTCCTCTATTTTTCGCAGCCTCTCGGTAAGTTTAAACAGCGAATTTGCAATTGTCACGTTTTGGGTTTCCAAGCGTTTGAGTTTTTCTGCAAGTAGGTTTACTTTGGAATCTACGCTTTTAATTTCTGCGCGCAACGCGTCAACAGCTCTAATTTCAACTGGCATTCTTTATATCACAAATTTAAACGCTCTTGTGCTTTTAATATGTTATTGAAATGGTTTCTACGCGCGCGTTTTTGCTTGACATTGGCTATGCCCACGGGAGCGGGGTTGCGACTTCGTCGCTATCCGGACTTCGGGGTAAAACCTTTAGGCTAGTTTTAAAACGAGAAAGCGACGGCAAAGTATTCCGCCTCTTCGATGATTCTTTTGAGCCGTACTTTTATCTTTTGCCGCGAGAGGGTGTAACGCAAGAGCAGATATTGAAAGTAACTGGATTTTACCGCGGAACAAATGTAGCTGTTGCTAGGGTTGAAGAAGTTGAGCGAAAATTAAAGGGGGAAATTGTAAAGCTGTTTAAAGTTTATGCAAAGCATCCTGGCCATGTTCCGGTTCTTGCAAGTGAGTTGAAGCAATACGGCGAGCGGTTTGAACACCAAGTTCATTTTGTGCTGCGTTATTTGCTTGATAAGAAACTCCAGCCGCTTGGGTTAGTTGAGGTTAAGCACAGTGGAAAAATGGTTATGGGTATTTCTGCTGTTGCTGATTCACCGTTGCCTTCATTGCGGGTTTTGGCGTTTGACATTGAAACTTATAACCCTGGTGTAAAAAGTGATCCAAGGAAAGATCCCTGTTTAATGATTAGCTACGCAACTAATGAAAAGAGCGGGGTTATTTCTTATGGCAAAAAGTTCAGTCACGACTTTGTTGAAGTGGTTGCAAGCGAAAAAGCGATGCTCGAAAGGTTTTGTGAAATTGTTAGGGAGAACCACGTTGATGTAATCGCTACGTATAATGGGGATGAGTTTGACCTTCCATTTTTACGCGAACGTGCAAAAGTTCTCAACGCTGATTTTAGATTGGGGCGGGATAGAGCGTTACCACGAACAAGAAAAAAAGGTATTCGCAATGCATCTTCCCTTGGCGGTAGGATTCACTTTGATGCTTATCCCGTAGTTGCTTTTCTTAACTTTATAGGTGCGTTTAAACTCCAGCGGCTAACGTTGCAAGACGCAGTTACTGCAATTACTGGAAAACCAAAAGCTGACATAGTAAAAATGGACATCCACAAAATTTGGGACTCGGGTTTAACAAAAGATTTAGATTACCTCGCTTTTTACAACCGTGATGATTCAATTGCCTGTCTTGCGGTTACAAATTATTCTCTTCCGTTGCAAATTGAAATGGCACGCTTAACCGGTAATCTAGTATTTGACACTAGCCGCGCAAGCGCAATGCCGCTTGTTGAACCGTTCATTATGAAAAAAGCCCTTGAACGCGGAGAGTTAATTCCGTCTAAGCCAGCGTACAGTGAAAATGACAAGCTTCCGCCAGTTGAAGGCGCGTTTGTAAAAATTCCAAACCCCGGCGTTTACGAAAATATCGCTGTGCTTGACTTCAAATCCCTCTACCCTTCAATAATTATTTCATACAACGTTGGTCCAGATAGTTACAACTGCGACTGTTGTAAAAGTGACGGGTTTGTTTCGCCGCAGGGCCATAGGTTTTGCAAGAAAAAGAAAAGCATCATTGCAGAGACACTAAGCGATATCCTCGATTCCCGTTTTGCGATTCAGAAAAAGATGAAAACACTAACGGACAAGGAAAGCGACGAGTATAAGCAACTCTACGCGCGGCAGTGGTCGTTGAAGATTTTGGCAAACAGCGTCTACGGCTTGACGCTTAACCCGCGTTTCAGGTGGTACACTCGCGAAGGCGGCGAATCCACAACCGCGTGGGCAAGGCAATATATTCAAGAGGTTAATAAAAAAGCTGAAGAGACGGGGTTTGAAGTAATTTATAACGACACAGATTCGATTATGCTGCTGTATAAAACTGAAAATTCAGTGCTTGAGTTCCGCGATGCGGTTAACAAAACTCTTCCTGAAAGGATGGAGTTAGAGTTGGAGGACTTTTACACTCGTGGTTTGTTCGTTGCGAAAAAAGGAGAAGCTGGAAAAGATGGCAAAGGCGCGAGGAAGAAATACGCCTTGATCAACAAGGAAGGTAAAATTAAAATACGCGGCTTTGAACTTGTGAGGCGCGATTGGAGCAAAGTTGCGCGCGAAGTACAGCGAAGCGTGTTAGAAATTCTCTTAAAAGAAGGCAACGTTGACAAAGCTGTTGCGTTAGTGCGTAAAACAGTTGCAGAATTACAAAGCGGCAAAGTTCCGCTTGACGACCTCGTGATTTTAACGCAGTTGCGAAAGAGCCCTAAGGACTACGCTATCATGAGTCCAGAGGTGAGCGCTTATACAAAAGCAATTAACGCAGGGATCCGTGTGCCTGAAGCGGTTGTAATGTACGTTGTAACTTCAAAGGGAAAAAGCATTTCTGAAAAAGCGTTTGTCCGCGAAATGGCGCAGGACTACGACGCGGATTATTACATTAACCACCAGCTTATGCCCGCTGTTTTGAAAATCCTAGCAGAACTCGGCGTAACCGAAGACGACCTATTGACAAACAGCAAACAGCATACGCTTGGAAGCTGGTGAGTGGATTTTCCGTTTGTCTACTTTTTAACCGTTTTAGTTGCAGTTTAGGAAATCTACGCCATACTTTTTTTCTGTTTGTCTTCCCAATTAGGCAAAGCTTTTAAATATCCATTGCAGATATCTATTTATGATATCTATAAATGCTTGCTCCGTTCTTCGAAGGTTTGCGTGTAGTTGGTTCAAAAGCAGCGGAGCGTGAGCTTTTTGATTTGGGCCTCTGGTTAAATGATGCCGTGGAGGTTCTGGATTCGGGTTTTGAGTGCAGTAGAAGTAGACGAAAATCAGATAAAATTGAAAGGTGCTTGAGAAAAGGCAATAGGGTTCTGAGGGTAGTTGGCGCATATAGTTACAATTACCTCCTTAGAGAAGAGGTTTTGGTTATAGTTCATGTTTCAATAGAGGGTTTAAAATGGTCAAACAAAACAAGATGAAATGTGTTTTTTGTGGTAAACGGACAAAGTACCGTGAGATAGTGGTAACCCTTCAAGGTGGTGTGCCTTCAAAGGCATGGCAATGTACTTCGTGCAAGGATTATTATTTAGATCCAGAAGCAACACAAAAAGTTTTACTTCTTAACAAATTACAGCGTGGCGTTAGCATTAAAATCGGCCAGCTAGGAAATAGTATATTTTTCAGATTTCCCGCTGATGTAGTTCGTTTATTTAATTTGAAAAAAGGCAAAGAAGCTACTGCGAGGGTGGTTTCCAACAAAGGAAAGTTAGTATTCGAAATAACGCCTAACTAATTTTTTCTAGTTTTCACCTTATTTGATAAGGGAATTCATCGTCGTCTGCGCTTGGGGTTGAAGCTAGTACAAGTATGATGTCGCTGGGTTTTCCAGCCACTACTGCGTGAGCTATTCTTGGCTTAACCCAAACTGCAACTGGCTTATCTGCACGTGCTATGATTGTTTCTTTTTTCTTTGTCTCAATATCTTCGAGCTTAATTGTAAGGTCGCCGACAACTGGAATCATCAATTCATTCTTTTTCTCATGATAGTGGTTACCAGCAGCGTTTCCCTTTTTTAAAAACCTAACAAAGTAAGCGTAACGCGTCTTGAACCCATTAACTCGCGGATACCGCTCGTCGTATGCAACGATTAATTCCCTACCTGGCTTAACCGCTTTTGAACGAGGTTTAATGTGGTAAATTGTGCACAGCTTTCGTTTTTCTATTTTAAGCGGTTTTGAATAGTATTCGATAGGTGGAAGTTTTGATTCCATGTTATTTACTTAGTAAAGCAGAAGAGGTTAAAAAAAGCTACTAAATCTTTTTCACAGTGCCTTTATCCGCGTCAACTTCAACCACGTCGCCGTCTTTTAGCATTTTTGTTGCGTTGCCTGTTCCAATGATGCATGGCAACCCGAGCTCTCGCGAGACAATTGCAGCGTGGCAAGTAATGCCGCCTTCATCTGTAACAATTGCACAAGCGCGTTTCATTGCAGGGACAAAAGTTGGAGTAGTGTTCTTTGCAACTAGTACGTCGCCTTGCTGCACTTTAGCCAGTTCGCTTACTTCGTTGACAACTTTTACCGTTCCAATTGCCTTGCCTTTAACTGCAGCAACTCCTTTTACTTCTCCAGAATTTTTAATATGTTCGCGCTCTATGTGTAGGGATTTCATTAGTGCTTCACTTTCACTCCCGTTAAGTACATACGCGTTTTGTCCACTTAGAAGAATAGTGCAGTTGCGCTGGCGGTCAGCGATTAACTTTTCATATTCCAGTTTTCCAGTGAGGCTAGCTTCAACTTCTTCAAATGTCAAGTATTTCACTTGGTTTAGTGCAATTCCTAGCTTCTTTGCAAGGTTTACAAAATGAGGTGCAGATGCTTTGTTTCCAAGTCCGAATAAACTCTCGCCGTAAATGCGCAAGTAAATTCCCTTTCTAAACAGTGCAATCAATTCAGGGTCAAGTGAATACTTTGCAATTACTTCGCCTGCTTTTTTGTCCACTTTTGCTTGAAACGCTTGTTTATCGCTAAGTTTTTGCTTGAGTGATTCGAGGGTTTCCCCAAGTAGCGGATTATTTTCTTCCAGCCACGTTTCAAACGGTGGAATTGGGTCGTCCATGTAAAAATAAGCAAATCCAAACTCTTCGAAGTGGCGTTTTAACATTTCGTTAACTTGTGCTTCGCTTGCATTACTTTCCTTTATTTTTATCACAATTTCCAGCAGGTTTAATTCCTGTTCGAATTGAAGCGTTGGCTTATGCGGAACCGCTAGTTCAATCATGTCACTCTCGTCGCTTACATTTTTCCCAATCTGCAACGCTAAGCTACTGCACACTTCTATAACTGAGCTTACTGCGGTGCATGCAATTTCGTGTTTTTTCATGAACTCTTTTAAGTATTGCAGTGAATCTTCGCTGCGGTGGCTTTTGCAGTAATTTCCAAAATCTTCGTAAGCGGTTTCAACTTTTTTCAACATTTCCTCTATCTGGTTTTTTGATTGGAGTGACTCGCTTAGGTTTTTTCGCAGTTCTTCCATTTCGCTTTTAACCCGTAGCATCACCCAATCTCTTCCTTTTGAATTAACTAGTACGTGTTCAAACCTACTTCCGATAAACTGCGGATAAAGCACGGGGTAGTTAATCGTCAAGTGATAAAAGCCAAAGTAAAACGGTAAATTACGGCCAGCAAACTCAAACCAATTTACGTGAAGTGCATCTGGAGAATGTTGCTTCACGCTTTCAACAGTTGCAGGAGAATAGATTTTCATTTCAAACACACTAATTCTTACTTTTTTGGTTTTTATATGTTGAACCGCTAAACAGCGGCTCGTGCGATGTGTATAATATTGTTTTAGTATCTTTAATTCACTTATGGAAAAAGAAATTTACGATAAATATGTTAAAGCTGGACAAATTGCATCCCAGGTTCAAGAGCTTGCAATGAAAAACGCCAAGCCTGGCAAAAAACTCCTAGAGTTAGCGGATGAACTTGAAAAGAAAACAATTGAACTCGGCGGAGAAATAGCGTTTCCAGCCAACCTTTCACGCAACCATGAAGCAGCTCACTACACTCCAAGTTTCAATGACGAACTTACAATTGGCGAAAAAGACGTGCTTAAGGTTGATGTTGGCGTACACGTTGACGGCTACATTGCAGACTGTGCGTTTACCTTAGATTTTTCAGGCGAACACGGCAAGCTTGTTGAGGCAAGTGCAGCTGCATTGCAAACCGCTGTTTCAATGGCAAAGCCAGGCGTCAATGTTCGAAGCATTGGCAAAGCAATTGAAACTGAAATTATGAAGCGTGGTTTAAAGCCAATTTCAAACCTTTCGGGGCACCGCGTTGAACAGTTTTTCCTCCATGCTGGCGAAAATATGCCAAACGTAGAAAGCGGTAACTACGTTTTACAAGAAGGTGACACTTTTGCAATTGAACCATTTGCAACAAATGGATACGGCGAAATAGTTGAAGGTGGGGACGTTGAGATTTTCATGCTTGCAAGTCACCATCTACGCGCGCGTATGCCGTCCACAAGAAAAGTGCTTGAAGTGATAGTTGAAAAATATCCTGAATTGCCGTTTGCAAAACGTTGGCTGCATAATGCGTTGCCAGAAGTTGCAGAGTTTTCAATGAACGCCGCGTTTCGCGAGCTTCAGTTGAACGGCGTGCTTCATCCATATCCAGTTCTTGTAGAAAAAGCAAAGGGGCTCGTGTCACAAGCTGAAACTACAATTATAGTAACAGAAGATGGCTGCGTGCCAACTGTACCTGTTCGGTTGTAATTTATGGTGTGTAGGGTGTCAAACCAACACAAAACACCATAACGCGTTAAAGTAACTACTTTATAGGGACAACGCTTAAATAGTAGTGTTTTGCTTAACTTTATGCAAAACATGAATAAACCATTTAACTTAGGTATTAACTTCAGTGTATTATTTTTATCCCTATTTGCATTGGTATTTTTAGCAGTGCCGGTAGTTGCTGCACCTGCGGCTTTTCCAGGCTGTGCTCCAAGTGGGCCAACTGTAGAATGTGTAATTTCATCTAACACAGTTATTTCTTCAGCGTTTAACAATGATGTTTTCCAATATGGCCGACTTGTTATTGACCCGACGGTTAGCTTATCTTTTTCTCCAATTAGTGACATTTACCAAAACGGGAGTAACATAACTATAATTGCACAGCGGATAGAAATCGCTGGCAACATCGCTGTAGATGCCGGTTCTGGTGTTAGTCCGTGGGTTTTAAACGGTGGAAATGGCGGTTCACTTAACTTAATTGCTAAGCAAGGTCTTTTCACCGCAGTTGGAAGTCAATTAACTGCTAGAGGGGGCAATGGGTCAACTTCGGCTTGTTTAGCTGGAAACGGTGGCAGCGGTGGAAAGATTAGTTTACGTACAGTTCCAGGCGCATCAGTTTCACTTCTAGGTACTTATAATGTTTCAGGCGGGTTAGGTGCAACTCTACCAGTTGCGGATAATTGTACAACTGCAAACGGCACAAACGGAGCGCTAGGCGTTTTTGAAACAACTTCTTACACTCCTTCTGTTGTTGACTTTTTCCTAGCTGAACCAGATGGCACGCCGGTTCCAATCCCAATAATTCCAGGTTTAATATACCTTCCAGTTGGCATTTTATCCGGAGCTAACCAAACAGTTGTTATAAACGCAGTTGACGAATTCAGCGACGCAATTGTACCAACAAGTTCAACTTGGACATCAAGTAACTCTTCAATTGCAACTATCATTCAGCTAAATTCAACTCACGTTCAAGTGGTTGGCCATTTAGTTGGAGATGCAAATATAACCGTAAGGATAAACGGGGTTGAGAAGAGTTTCACGGTTAACGTTGTACCGGGCGAACTTGATTATATTACTGTAACTCCGCCTTCAAACACTTCGCTTGTTTACGGACAAATCGCCACGCTTAAAGTTAACGCTTTCGATGCAGCTGGAAATAGTATAATTCCAAACACTTACCACAGCGAAATCGGTTTAATTAGTTTTGAAGTTGTCCAAGGTGCTTTGCTTGGAAACGTCTCTTCGTGTTTGTCAACTCCGTCTTGTAGGTTCGCAAACAGGACTGGCGGCTACCCGGTTACTTTCCAAGCTGCAAGTAAGCCAGGCGTTGCAACTCTGCGCATAACCCGAGGTTCGCAAGTTGTAGACACTAACTTTACAATTTCAATGCCGCTTTTTGCAGTTGCGGCTATAAACTTACTTCCGTTAAATCCAACTGTTACTTCGGGTTCAAGTGTTAACTTTATTGTCAACGGTTTAGACGCAGACGGCGACGAAGCTGCTTTTAATGCGAGTTCATGGAGCGTGGCAAACGTTACCGGAACTGCTAATATTAATTCCAACGGCACGCTAATCGCAGGGCTGCCTGGATCCGTGACTGTAAGCGCTACTTTGAATGGGTTAGTTAATTCAACAAACGTAGTTATAGTGCTTGGACAAGCTAATCACTTTGCTATAAATGGACCAACAACTGTGGTTGCTGGTCAGGCAATTGCATTTACCGCGTTGCTTCAAGATCAAGGCAACAACAATTTATCCGCTTACAATGGACAAGTTCCACAAGTAGTTTGGTCAACGTCAAGCGGCACAATTTACCCCAACGCTACGCTAGTTGCAACAACTGCTGGAAGCGTAACTGTAACAGCTACGTTATTACAAAACCCAGCTGTACGTGGCACTTACGTTGTTTTAGTAACTCCGGGAGATGTTGTTGGGCTTGGAGTTGCAGAAAGCGGTTCGGGAATACAAGTTGGCAACACTTATGTATTAACCGCAAGTTTAGTTGACAAGTATGGAAACCGCGTTGCTGACACCGATGCAACTTGGACGATTCTAAACGCAACTGGAACCGCGACGCTTAGCGGCAGGTTAATTACCCCTACAAAAGTTGGCTACGTTACCGTGTACGCTGTTTCACTTACAAACCCAGCTTTAACTGCAACTGGCGTATTTACAATAACTGCCGGCCAGCCAACTTCAATAACAATTGCGCCTCCATCTGCATCAATTAGGCCAGGAAACATAGTTACGTTTTCAATTCAGGCACACGATGCTTTTGGCAACAGCTACGTTTACCAAAATACAAACGCTTCGTGGGTGGTTTCAAACACTGGAATAGCGGTAATTTCAAACAATGGTATCCTAACCGCCCTTGGTCCGGGGTCAGTAACCGTAACTGCAACTATTGGTTTAGTTTCAAAGTCAGTTACAGTAACTGTGCTTGAATCACTTGACAGGCAAGCTCAAGTTGCTGCAGGGTTTTCAACTCAACTTGCAACAACCACTGTTCCTGGACAGCAACCGCGTGTTTCAATTAACACTGGCACTGCAAGCGGCACTGGTTTGTTAAGCGGCTTCTTCACAGCTGGAGCAGACAGCGACATGCTTCTACTTGGCGCACTTGCACTTCTCCTTGTAGGTATGGTTGCCTATTGGATAAGCGGAAGAAGCTAAACTTGTTTTTCGGTGTGTCTTTTCTTTCTTCTTTTCTACTTGGTTTTTTTCCTTTGGCGTAAAAGTTTAAAAACACTGGCTGTTTTATCTTTTCTAACCTATTATGCCTGAAAAACAAAAGCAGATTGAAAAGCCAGTTGTTAAAAACGACGCTGGTTTCTTCACTGAAGAGCTGAACAAAAAACTTCCAATTCTGTTTGTATCACTAGTTTTCTTCCTTCTTGCCTGCTATACGTTTATTTCAACTGGCATAACTTTTTCGTACATTTTTGATTTCAGTAGCGCGTTAACAAACCCGACTCAGCTTATTTCACTTCAATCCATAATATTTGCAGTTGTATTTTCAATTGCGCTTAGCTTATCTGCCTTTTTTGGATTTGGGCTTAAAATGCCACAAGCAGCTATTCCAATTGTATTGTTTGGATTAATTGGGTTAGTTTCTTTTGTAGTTTTGCCTGGCTACGCTCCGCTTTTCCTAGTTTTTGGGCTTGCTTTTGGTGCAAGCGCAATTTTTGCATCTAAAAAAGAAAAGTTTGACTTCGACTCTTTTTCAACATCAACGCGCCGTGCATTAACTGTATTTGTCATATTAGCTGTTTTGTTTTCAATTGTAAAAATTGAGCTGAACAAAGACGCTTATTTTGACCAGTTTTTAACCGGCGCAGCTTCGCTTTCGCCACAGCTTGCAAAACAAGTTTTGCCGCTTTGCGTCCAGCCGTTTTCAAAGGTTAATGCTGAAGATGTTGTTCCACGAAGCGCGTCGGATTTACAAGCACAAGCTAGTTATGACCAGTGTAGAACCGTAATGATAGCGAGTGCTGGAAGCTCAGCTGGTAATTTAGAGCAGACTATTCCGTCTTTTTCCCAGCTCAGTGCAGCTGACCAAACTCAGTTACAAGACCAAACCCGTGCTGCAACGTTGCAAAGCGTAAGGCAACTAATCAATGGGTTAGTTTCGCAGTTGGAAAGCACCGCCGTGCAAGACGAGTTAGCCAATTTCAAGCCATCAAAGCGGGACTTGGATGAACTACGCACTCAGCTCAGTGCAGTTTCTTACTTCCAATTAGTTGAAAATTACTTCTCCATATTTATTGGCTTCATCATATTTTCCCTACTCTCAGTATTCACATCAGTAGCTAAATTCATAAGCTACCCAATAAACTACATAATACTCAAAGCCAGCGAATTAAAAATAGAAGCGAAGGAATAAAAGCGAAAAGAGAGCGGAAGAGCGCGTTGTGATCATCCGAACGTAAACGTGTAGAGCTTAAACCCTTTTCCAGCAACGTCAATTGTAATCTTCTGTGGCTTGTAAGTGTCCTTATTCACTAAACTATAAAGTCGCTCGTTGCCAGTATGTACTGTTGCTGTATTGTTTACAACTTGAGCATCAAACCCAGTGCTGTTTTGTTGCAACTGCACTTCGTCGAGTAAAATTTCAAGCGTAGCGTTTCCACCCGCTACTATGTTTAAGTTTTTTGCCTGAAATATAAGCACAACTTTTCCAGTGTCAGAAACTAGTTCCATGTTATCTGGGTTATTTTTCCAACTTCCGTTAAAATAAACTAAACTTGTCCAAGTTACATTTGGAAGTGAATAGTTCACCACTTGACCATTTTGAAAACCTTCGATGTTGCCAAGTGGAGTCCTAGCAAACTGATGGCCTAAGTATATTTCGCTTGAACCTAGCTTAGTGTTATCCACTTGTGGTGAAGATATGCTTGGCGAAATTAAGTTGCCCATTTCAATGGAGGTATTGCGCTCAATAAGCAGCTTTTGGATTTCTTCTTCTATTTCTGCATAATTTCCTTCCCCAATATGGTCATAGCGGATAAAACCATTTATGTCAATTAAATAGTGGCGTGGCCAGTAGCGATTTTGATAAGCGTTCCAAGTGCCGTGGTCATTGTCCAGCACAACTGGATAAGTTAAGTTAAACTTTTCAACTGCCATTTGTACGTTGGTGTAATTTTTTTCAAATTCAAATTCTGGTGAATGAACTCCGAGTATTACGAGCCCTTGATTTTTGTATTTCTCATACCAGCCTTCAAGATACGGTAGTGTTCGTATGCAGTTTATGCACGAATAAGTCCAGAAGTCAAGCAGAACTACTTTGCCTCGCAGATCAGTTAATTTCAACCCTTTTGGTGCATTAATGTAATAATTATCAATGCCAACTAATTCAGGCGCTTTTTGTAACAGTGAGTTTTGTTGAGGGTCAGCATCTAAACTAGGATTGTAATTGTTATAGTTGTTGTTTGTGCTTACTTGCGCTTTGAAAGACTGCACGTAAAAAATAGCTGCAGCTATAACCACTATTGCTATTGCCAAGGTTATTGGGCTACTTAATTTAATGTTCATGTTTTAATTCAATTTCATTTTGGTATAAAGTTTTCCAATGGGAAAAGGCTAGCTATGAGCGGCAACGTACCTGTGAAAACTAATATCCCTAATATTACCAGTACAATGCCAAAAACTACGTTTAGCCACTTGAGATGATTTGCAAGTAGTTTAATTAATTTGGCCGACCGCGAAGCAAACAGTCCAACAAGCAGAAATGGAATTCCAAGCCCAAGCGAATAGCTAAGCATAAGCGGCAATGCTGATGCGGGGTTAGTGATTGCTAATGTAAGTATTCCTCCAAGCACTGCGCCTACGCATGGAGTCCACCCAACTGCAAATGCCGCACCGAACAAAAACGAAGTTACGTATGAAACTTTGGTTTGCTTTACAGTTAGCTTGTGTTCTGATTCAAGCGCGTCTATTCTAATTATTTTCATTAACATTAAGCCAAAAATAATAAGTATTATTCCGCCAACGTACCCGAGATAAGTTTGAACTTCATACGCCACGTTTGACAAAACACTTTGCAGCAACACGCCGATTATTGAAAATATAATTGAAAAACCAAGCACGAAAAAGACGCTGTTTAGAAATATTTCACTCCTCATTTTAATTGAATATGCTTCTTTGACAGTTGTACCAGCTAAGAAAGTTAGATAAGCTGGTATGAGTGGCAAAACGCAGGGGCTGAGGAAAGAAACTAAACCTGCAAAAAACGCAACCAAAAAAGACAATTCAGCCATTTATGTAACCTGTTTTATAAAAATTAAAGCGGGCCCGGTGGGATTAACGCTACAAGGCGGCAAGTCAAAACGATTGCCGGTTTGCAGATTCGAACCCACGAACCTACTGGTGTCTCCCCAGTTAGCTGGATCGAAGCTTCGACTTCCAGATCAACAGCGGTTAGATCGGAACCAGTCGCTCTATCCAGGCTGAGCTACGGGCCCACTTTGAAAGTATTTAGAAAGGGTTTTTTTATTAACGCTTTGTTATGGGCGCATTTATCGCTTATTTCTTATGCATCGCCAGCGCTGATAACCCTCCGAGTATGTAGATCCAGCCGATTGTCACTATGCGCGCTGCGATTACAGCTGCTGCCAACGTAGCTGCTGGCGCTGATTCTTTTAGTAGTAAGAACATTGTTGCGTCTAGGGAGCCTAAGCCGCCTGGAACTGTTGAAACTAGCCCAATTATGATAGCTATTGCGTACGAACCAATCACTTCTGTGTAAGGTAAGTCTATTCCAACTGCTTTAAACGCAAGTGAAACCGCTGTGAGTTCAGCAAGCCAAGCTCCAAGCGCAATTACCAATGCAGTAGCTAGGGGTTTTTTCTTGAATGTGTGGAGGGTAAACTCAGAAAGGAAACCCAGTTGTTTAATGTGGGATAATTTTTTCACAACAAAGTCCGCCTTGTACGCGATTACAATAAGGAGCAATGCAAGTATGAGAAAACCAAACAATATGCTCCCGTATGTTGATGCAACTAGCGTAGTAAACATAAGTATCGCAATTATGTCGAATAAATGCTCCCACAGGATTGTTAGCAGCGTTATTCGTTTTTTTACGCCGTATTTTTCTAGGTAAAACACTTTAGTCGCTTCACCTACGCGCGCAGGTGTAATGTTACTAACCGCTATTCCTAGCGACTGTATCTTGAACAGTTCTGTAAAGTTTATGTTTGGGTTTATTTCAGCGACGAGTGTTTTCCACTTAAGTGTTTTTAATGCCATTGAAACTGTTTCCAGAACCAGCGCAGCTCCTAGTAGGAATAGGTTGGCTTTTAGCAGCACATCCATTGTCTGCGTCAAGTCAATATATTGCGAAGCGAAGTAAAGCACAACTGCTAAGATGACTATAATTGCAATGAAGCCCAAGTGTTTTTTTTCCATTTTTCTTCACTTACCAATTTAAACTGCTTTTGTTCTTTTAACCTTATACATATGCAAAACGTTTACAACTTAATCGCTGAAGAGTGGAACGAGTATAAGCAAAAGCCGCTTCCAGCAGCGGAAATGCTCTTTATCTACGCAGTGGGTAACGCTGTTCTTGATGCAGGTACTGGTAACGGCCGCCACTTGCCGCTTCTAGCAAAGAAGTTTGAAAAAGTGTACGCGATTGACAGCAGCGCAAAGCTGCTTGAAATAGCAAAGCGCAACCATTCCGATCTAAAGGTTAATTTTGAAGTTGCTGATGTTAGCTTACTTCCGTTTCCAGAAAATTCCTTTGACACTATTCTATGTACAGCTGTGCTTCACCATTTGAATGCTGAAGATGCGGTTGTTGCGTTTAATGAACTACGCCGCGTGTTAAAACCAGGTGGAGTGTTGCTGGCAAGCGTGTGGAATAAACACCAGCAGCGCTTTGAAAAAATATCTGGAAACGAAGCTGATGTCTCGTGGAAGATGAAAAGTGGAAATGTTGTGCAGCGTTTCGTTTACTTTTTTGAAAAAAAGGACGTTGAACAACTTGCTGCTGATGCGGGTTTTGAAGTTGTTGAAATCTTTTTCGAAAAAAATGGTGAGAAAAGTGAACAAAAAGGAGCGGGGAACTTGTGTTTTGTGCTGAAAAAAGTTTAAACTCTTTTATCTAGTTTCTCCAGTTATCATGCAGTGGTCGATTTCAAACGGGTCTAGGATAATTAGTTCTTTTACGTTTGCCGCTTTGCTTATTTTTGCCTTTTCCTGGTTGTAAACTATTCGCGGGTTAGCTGTTGAGTCAATGCACCGTGACTTAATTGCAATTAGAAAAGACTTTGCCTTAAATGCAAGTAAATTACGCAGAAGGATGTTCGTCTGTTCGCGGTCTGCAACGTCTTCAAAAATCACGTCGACTTTCTTCACTTCGCTATACTGATCTGGAAGGCGTGCGTCTGCAAGGATCGGGTACAAGTTTTTGCGTTGTTCGCATAGCATGAGCAAGTCACGCATTGACTGTGCTGAAAATTCAACGCAGTACACTTTGCCGCTTTCGCCAACTATGTCGCTAACGTGGCTAGCGGTTGTTCCATTTGCACTGCCTAAATATAATACGCTGCTTCCGGGCTTAATTGCCAAGCTTTTCAAACCTTTGACAAGCGCTGCGCCTAACTTGCTGCGCTTTGGATCCCAAATGCGGTATTCTTTTCCCCCGTTTTTTACGAGGTTTTCCTTGTAAACTTTTACGCCGGGAACTGCGTTTAGCGTAGCGTATTTCCCGTCGATTTTAAACACTCCTGGAAAAACTTCCCTTATATTTGCCATTTATTTATAAACCCACATTTTGTTTATTTGCTATTTTATTTCACATCTCTTTCTCTTTTTTCAATGCTTTGCTTTAATTTTTCTGCAATGAAGTTATGTGAATAGAAATCAGCGCGAGCTGCCAATGCTAGTTTGCTTGCTAATGTCCTTGCCATTTTTCCACGGTTACCTTCCTTTGCGTTGCGTACAATTGGAGACTGGAAAATAATCCCGTGTTTTGGCGGCTTTGACCCGGGCCTACGTAGATATTTGAAAAGCGCTTTTTCTGCACCAAGGAGTTGAACCGTGCTTCCAGGCATTTTTGCCAATCTTTCTAAACCGCCGGCAATTGTAACTAGCCTCGCTGCAAGCAGAGGGTCAAGTAAGTATGAAAGGTTTGGAAACGCTGTTTTTGCAACTGAACCAACGTATTTTTCAATTTTGTTCCGCGTTGCAAACAAGTTATAAGCGCCCGAAGCAAGTTCTTTCAACGCTTCACTATCTTCACTTGTAAGTTCAGCGCCGAAGCTCTTTTCAGCTAGTTCAATTAGTTCAGCTGCCTTCACTTCGCCGGCCATATCTGCAAGGGTAGTATATTCGAGATTTTCTTTTTTGCCAAAAACAGCTACTATTTTGCACAGCACTTCTTCGTTTGCTAGATCTACTTCTGGAAAGTTAAGCTTAAACCATTCCAATACGCGGTTATACAAAACGTTTTTAGCGTGGTCCAAGTCGTCGATGCTACGTACAGCTTGCATTACTGACAAGTCTCTCCGCTGGAACTCTTTTTTCACAGCTGCCTTAGCTTTTTTCAAAAATTCTTCTCTCTCGTTTACTGTCATAAAGTTCAAATACAACTCGCTTAAATTATTAAAAAGTCGCTGTATTATTTTTAGGCGAATGCAGGTTTAAAAACTGCGCTTTGCCATATATTCGTCGATGAAACTCGACCACGTTTTAAGCGTATCGCAATTTTTTGACACGTCTATTTTAGAACAGCTTTTTTCACGCGTTGCTTACTTAGAGCAGGCAGACAAGGGGAATTACCTTGAACCAACCCTTAAGGGCAAGATGCTTGCAACGCTTTTCTACGAACCAAGTACGCGTACGAGGTTTTCGTTTGAAAGCGCAATGCAAAAACTCGGCGGCAACGTCATAACAACAGAGAGCGCCGGTATGTTTTCATCTGCCATTAAAGGAGAGTCGCTTGAAGACACTATTAAAATCACAAGTGGGTATGCAGATGCGATTGTGTTGCGCCATCCTGAGTTAGGCTCTGCTGCTAGAGCAGCGGCGGTTTCAGAAGTTCCAGTTATAAACGCTGGCGACGGGCCAGGTGAACACCCAACGCAGGCGCTTCTTGATTTGTACACTATCAAAAAGGAGCTTGGTAGAATAGAGGGGTTAAAAGTTGCAATGGTTGGCGACTTACGTTACGGCCGCACTGTCCACTCTCTTTTGCAATTGCTTGCGCTTTTCCCACAAGTGTCAATGTACTTTGTTTCGCCCGAAGTAATTGGCCTTCCGGAAAAATATTCCACTTATTTGAAGGAAAAGGGAGTGCAGTTTAATCACTTGCAAGAGTTTGACTCGATTCTGGGAGAAATTGACGTGATGTACGTTACGCGCATCCAAAAAGAGCGGTTTGCCTCGCAAGATGACTACAATTCGGTTAAAGATGCTTTTGTAATTACGTCTAAAACGCTGGAAAAAATGAAATCCAATTCAATAGTAATGCATCCGCTTCCGCGTGTTGGGGAGATTTTGCCAGAAGTTGATTCTGATAACACACGCGCTGCTTATTTCCGCCAGGCTAAAAACGGGCTTTACGTTAGGATGGCGCTGTTGGAATTGCTAATGCAAAGCCGCCAAACGTAAGAAAATGTAAAACGCATATTTTTATTCGCCGGCCGTGTTATTCTTCTGATTTTAAATGTCTGCCATTTCCCTTTTACTTCCGTTGTTACAAGTTAGCTCGGAAATCCAGCAAACTGGAGCGTTCTATTCAACAATCGGCACTGGGATGCTTGTATTTTTCTTAGTTTCCATTATTGCCATCGCTCTTTCGTTGAGGAGTATTTCTAACCGCGGCATGCTTCAATTGTGGAAGTTGAAATGGACTGCGGTTGTAATTATTTTTGGGCTAGTTGGCTGCATTGCTTATTTTTTCATTGGCCTGAAAGAGGCGAAGAAGGAACAAGACGGAGGGGATGAAGGGGAAGAAAGCGAAGAAAAAGAAGAAGCTAAACCCCAAAGCAAACCACAAGGCAAAAA
>JAUYPK010000043.1 GCA_030697615.1 Microcaldota archaeon
GCGGGATTCAAAATGCACGCTAGATAGGTATTTTGTGAGTTGTTGGTTCATTTCCTTCACTTTCAGTTGGCTTATCTGATAGTAACTTTACAATAACAAGCGCGATTAGGATAAATATAGCTATTTCAAATAGCGAAAAAACCATGATAAAAAAGGGCTGGATAGGGATATACTGGTTGAGTAGGCATGTGACTATTGTAAGTTGCCGAGCAGCTTAGGGATTAGGGTTCGTTCTGCTCGACGCAAATGGCTTTGTAATGTTGTGCGCGGCACTTTTGCGATTTTTGCCAGCTGTTCTAAGTTAACTTTGCGCGGATATGCATAGTACCCGTGGCGGGAAGCTAATTGCACTGCCTTGAGTTGCAAGGCGGTTAATTCAGACAACACACCTTGTGAAAATACGTTAACCTGCTCTTGGCAAAGCGACAGTAATTTAATCGTGGCGCGCTTTGGTCCAAGTTTTTCCACTCGCTTAAACAGCGACAAAAGCGGTGTTTTTTTCAAAGCAGCTACTTTCCAGTACTGGAAACCGCCTTTTGTAATAATTGGTCCAACAAAGAAGAGTGACTTGTCGAATAACAGGGTGTGAAAGGCTAAATCTGCAGGGTGGTAGAAGAAGACTTGGTTTGAGTCACCGCCAACTATTTTAATTTGGGAGTCTACTTTGAACATTTTTTTAAATTCGTTTGCTTGTGGCCCAGAAAATGAAGCGCATCGCATTACGTACGTTTTGCCTTTTTCTTTGAATAGGTTTAAGTTTACATTGGAAAGAATAGCGTCGAAATTGCGTGAGAACTCGACACCATCAGAACCCGAATGCCAAACTTTGAACTCAGCGATCCACATGATAAACAAAACACTTCAAAAGTATTTAACCGCTTTTCTTTTTGGCTAGTCGTAGCTGATTACGTGCGGCATTATTTTTTCCTCTGCGCGGCGTAGGTGTTCTTTGTAAGTTGAATACGACAATTTCGCAGCTTTGGCGAGTTGTTCAAGCGAAACGCTTCGCGGGTACTTGTAATACCCTAGCTGGCACGCGAGTTGAAATGCGATTAACTGCTTTTGGGTCAAACCAGTCATTACGTTGTTGACGAAGAAGCTAAAGTTCTCTTGTCGAATGCTTACAATTTCAGCGCGGGCGTTTTTCATTTTTTTCAACCGGTTGTGCACTTCGAGTAAGTCCTTCTTGTCCCACGATGCAATGTGCCAAATCAACACGCCTGCTTTCATCACCTGTGGACGGAAAAAGAAAACGCTTTTATCAAGGCACAAAGTATGAAACGCTTCCAATGCAGGGACGGTGTAGAAGATTTGCCTGCCTTCAATTTTTTGCACGTGGATACGCTTATCTTGGTGGAACTCTGCGACGAATTTATCTGCATCTGGTCCGTTGACAACAATTAGCTTGTTAACCCACGGCTTGCCGTTCTGCTTAAATGCATTTAGGTAAAAGTTATGCGTAACCACCTCGTACTTCTTGGTTAGTTCAATTGCAACGCTTCCCTTGTGCCACACGCGAAATTCAGCTACCCACATAAAAAATCTAACCAACCTTTTTACAAATTCCCTTACTAGCGTCGACGCTAACCTTGTCACCATCTTTTAAAAACTTCGTTGCAACTTTAGTGCCGATGATGCACGGTATGTTCATTTCCCTACTCACAATTGCAGCGTGGCAAGTGATGCCGCCCATGTCAGTTACAATAGCCGCGGCTTTTTTCATGGCAGGCACAATATCTGGCGTAGTTGCTTTGCTTACAAGTATGTCGCCTTGGTTCATCTTGTGCATTTCTTCTGGCACGTTGATAATCTTTACAAAACCAGTTGCATTTCCAGGACAAGCGCAGTCGCCTTTCAACTCCGTCAAAGCAGAGAGTTCGATTTTTTCAAATTCCAGCGAGTTAAAGAACTTTTTCGCCGCTTCGCCCGACAAAATTGTTTTGGTTTTGCCATCGTAGTGAAAAACGCGGTAATTGTAACGCTTGTTTAATTCCGCTACATCTACCTTTCCGCTGGTAATCGCATGCTTCAGTTCCCATGACATTATCATCCGCATTTGCTTGAGTGAAATACCAAGCCGCTTTGCGCATTCTTTGAACGTATTTTCAAGTGAGTAGAAACCGTTGTAAATCGCATCTTTGCGGTACGCTTTGGTGAATAAGAAAGACTGAGCTAACGCTATGCACTTGCGGTGGAAATCATCGAAACCCAGCTCGTCCATCATTTGTTCTTGTTCGTTTTTCACCTTGTCAAAATATGCCTGTTTTTCGCGTAACATTGCTTCGAGTTCTGTTCGGCTTTTTTGCATTAAGTTGTTAAGCTCATTTTCAAAGTAGCTTTTTGGCCAAGCTGGGCCAAGGTACATGTAAGAAAGCCAACAGTACTTCTTGAAATGCGCGTCAAAATCCTTTTCTATTTTTTCACCGCTCTTTGCATCAATCGCAATTTGTAACAATTCTTCTTGTTCCATTTGTGTAAAAGTTTTTTCCAACGGAATTGATAGCAACGCAAAAACTTTGCCCGCCACTAAGTTCAGCCGCTTTTCTTTGATTTTTTTCGCTATGTATTTTGTAACGTAGGTTGAAAAGTAGCCGTTTTCGTACTCGACGTAGTTCCACGCCATACCATACCCATGCGCTTCTTTGCGAACAGCTACCCATTTGTCCAGTAATTCCGCCAATTCCACATTGGAAAGCTTGGAAACATCGGTTTTTCGAATTGACTCAGACAACTTGAACAAAGCACCGCTGGTTTCAATTATTTTATCTGACAAATTTAGTGCCCAGTCTATGTCGGTTAATATTTTGTCAAAAAACGCTTTGGCAGTTGCATTGAACTCACTGCGGATGAAGCAAAGCTGGTCAACGTCCTTCTCAGCTTTAATCACAGTTTGCGTAACTGTACCTTTTGGAATGCCGTATTTGTAAGCATCTACGCAGCACATTTTTGCGTCTATTGAAAGCAACGGGTGAGAATTGTCAATCTCCTCCATTACGAAAAATTTATCTTTCATATTTTTCTCACAATTCCATTTGTCGCGTCAACTTGCCATGCCCCTTTCTTTGCGAAAGAAAGGTGCCAAGCGTGGCGCCAAAGAAACTAGAATTACTCATAACTTCCTCACCACGCCATTAGTCGCGTCTACTTCGATTTCGTCGCCGTCTTTCAGCCACTTCGTTGCCACTTTGGTACCGATAACGCACGGAATGTTTAACTCACGGCTGACAATCGCCGCATGGCTAGTGACGCCGCCTTGTTCGGTGATTATCGCCGCTGCTTTTTTCATCGCTGGAACCAAGTCAGGGTCAGTTGCAACGCTTACAAGGATGTCGCCTTCGTTCATCTTGGCACTGTCTGCAACGCTCATTACCACTTTTGCTTTGCCTCGAACTTTGCCAAGACAAGCACACTGCCCCTTGAGTTCCTTCA
>JAUYPK010000070.1 GCA_030697615.1 Microcaldota archaeon
GAAGTGAACTGCACTTGTGCGGGTTCTTGCAACTCCAGAATAAGCCAAGCTCAAGTTTACCCTTCTTTTTTTCAAAATAGTTTTGTTTGCATCTTGATTTAGCATCCACTGTGCAAAAGCTTTTCCCTGGTCTTCCAATACTAGTTTTCCCTTTTTAGAAATGCCCACTTTTAAACTGCCTTTTTCAGCTGTTTTGGGACCGTGTCTAAAACGAGCAACAATACCTTTCATACAAAACACCAATTTTTTATGTGAATTTAATTTTTCTTTTCTATTTTTAAATTTCCAGCGTCTATTTCAATTTCTTCGCCGTTTTTGAAAACCTTAGTTGCGTTCTTATAGCCAATAATGCACGGGACTTTAAACTCCCTTGCTATTACAGCTGCGTGGCTTGTGATTCCGCCGCCTTCGGTTATAAATGCACTTGCTTTTTTCATTGCTGGCAAGTAGTCAATGCAAGTCCATAGCGAAACAAGCACTTCGCCGTCCTTGAAGTTTTTTACGTCGTCGTTATCTTTTACTATTCTTACTTTTCCGCTTGCTTTTCCTGGAAATGCACAGAGCATTTTTACAGCTGCTTTTGTTTCGCCGCCTGTAAGTTTGAGTAGTTGGTCAAATTCTTCTTTTGTAAGTAAACGTTCGGTTTTGGCATCTGTGTAGTTTCCAACACCCTCTGCTATTCTTCGGTTTAACATTTCTTCATCAGCTTTTCCTTGCAACAATGCGCTTTTCAACTCGTTTTCGGTGTAGTGGCGGAGTTGGTTAGTTGAAATTCGGAGGCGTTTGCAGATCTCCTTGTAAAACGGCTGTAATTTGTACTGGCAGTAGCTTAACACAAGTTCAGCTTCGTTGCGTGTAAATGAAAGAATGCGAATTATTTCCGGCACATGCGATTCAACGCCTTGTGTTGCAGCTTCGTTTTCCTTTCGCGTGTTTTCCTCAAAGTTTTTCAGTTCGTTTATTCTTGCAGTGATTTTTTCCCTTCCTTTTTTTATTTCACTGCTAATTTCTTCAGTGTAGTGATTTTCGTCCCATGGTGGGTTAAAGAGAAAAACTGGAATGAAACCGTGCTTTTCAGCAAGTGTGCTTAGTTCTTTGCTGTATTTTTTACTAATTTCTTCAGCATTTATGCCATGGTTTTCTTTTTCCATTATTTGCAAGGTCGTTGTTACCATGTCCAGTTCTTCTTTCAACGTTGTGCTAAGCCACGGCGGCATAGTTGCAACTCCGATTTTGTCGCTGTTTAGCACTTTGGTTAGCTTTTCTAAAAATATAGCTGAAGTCATCATGCCGAACTGGTCAAAAGGAGTAATTTCTTTAATTTCGTCCCGTGTTTTTATCACTAAATTTACAAGTTCTTCATCGGATAATCCATGTGGTTTTACCCGCGTGAGTTTATCCACTTTTCGCTTGACAAGATCAGCTTTTTCGTTAAAGCGGTTGAAAACCCTGCGGAATAACTCAATGTTGTTTTCATTATCGCTGCACCATTTTTCAAGCGTTTTCCAGTAGTTCTCCTCTAGAAACAAGTGCTGGCGTTTTTTATTGTCCACCAAATACGCCATTTTCCGCTCAATTGGACACAGCTTCAACAAGTTCTGGTTGGTTTTTGCACTTCCCCACAAGTATTCGTCTAAAAGTAAACACGAGTTCCAAGAAGCGAAGAGGTTGAAGTTTTGTTGCATGTTTTTTCACGTGGTTATACATTTTTGTTTATAAAGTTTCCGATTTTTCAGCAATTTTTATACTATTTTGTCCGTTTTTCCAGCAATTTTTGATAAAAAGCTTGAATTTTGTCCATTTTTTCAGAGACTTTTATATTGGGTTGTCCGTTTCCAGTGATTTTTCATTAAAGGGAATGTTCCTCCACTCTCCATTTTCCCTGCGCTTTATCGTAAATGCAGCGGAACATTTTCAAAGCGTCTGGGCCGCGTGCGGAGATTTTTGATCGTTGTTTTTCGGTTAGTGGCTTTTCTTTTTCTAAAATGTCCGCCATTCCCACATGACCCGCGCCTGTTAAAATCCCGATTTTGTTATGTCCAGTTAATTCGCTTAGTTTTCTTATCTTGTTTGCCATTACTGCGTCGCGAATTGTCGTAGCAGGGTTAAGTCCTTCAGCTAACGTAGTGATTCTTCTCGATATTTTTCTTTTGTTAGCGTTTCCTTTTCTTGCTAGCCACAATCCAAAAATAAGATTTGGAGAACACAGTCCACACACTCCAGCGGCAGCTGATCCTCCTAAAACTCCGCCAGCAACTGCCCTAGCTAATATTGCAGCTGTATCTATTATTCCTGAGTGTATATTTTCTTTTTTGGTTGGTTTGATATCTCCTATCCATATTTCAGTTCCGTTTTTCTTTGCTGTTTTTACAATTTCCGTAGTTCGAGCTTCAACGTTTTTCTCTGCTATTCCTTCCCAAATTTTTTCTTTTTTATTAAGCAAAGTCTCTAGGTGCCTTACACTAGTAGGGTGTATCCCACCTGTTTCAACAAACACGGCGTTTAGGCTTTTAACTGGCAGTTCGATTTTTCTTTTTGTCTGATGAGTTTCTAATTCGTGGAGGTAAGTCGTGCCTTTGCTTTTAAATTCTAAAACGCCCATTTTTGTATCTAGGTTTTTATGCTTTGAAAGGTTAACTTCTTTTCTATGCACTTCCCTTATGATAAAGCGCTGTTCAAGAAGCACGTTTGGTTCTACGTTGCGATTCAAGTTGTACTCTGGGCAAAAGTGACGCTGTTCTATTTTCTTTACGGCCAAGGCATTTTGCTGCGGTTAATTGAACCTGCATATACGCTTGCGCCGCTGTTAATGCCGCAGGTGTTTACTTCTGGTTTATTGATATTGGACTGGCTTTTCCATAACCTGGTACACTTAGCATTGGGAGTGTCAATTTTCTTATTTGCAAGAAGGGTGAAAAAAATAAACTTAACCGAATTGCTCCTGATGATATTAGTTGCCGATGTGCTGCATAACGTGGGCTATTGGTTTACGAACAGCTTTACTTCATTGTTGTCAATGGGGCTGGACTTCGTCGACGACTTTGTTCTAATGATGTTGTTCTTTTATCTCTGTTACTTCCTTTCTAAGCGGTACAAGTGGTTTAACAAATTACTGCCAGTAAACTGGTAATAATGTGATATGTGGAAAAGAATTCAAAATGGTACGTTGCGGTAAAAACATTTTTAGGGTTTTTCTCCAAGTTCCCTTAGTCTGCGCTGAGCAGCTACCAAAATGGCAAGGCCAGTTCTTCCTCGTGCTTCAGGAGAAACCATCTTTTCTCTAAGCAGATCTATTTCTGTTTGTCTTGCCTGCGCAGGAGTTGTTTCTCTCATTGGCATGACAAGTCTCATTGCTCTAATTGGCATATTAATTTCACCTATAAAATGTAAATTTGTTTTACTATTTAAAATCATCCGCCTGACTTCGCTTCCCGTCGTAGTGTTGTTCGTCGAAAGTCGGTTTTTTAAATGTTCTTTGACTAGAAGTGTTTGTTAATTGTTTTTTCACTACCTTTTGGGCGGTTTATTACAATGAAATTATTTGAATTTGAATCCAAGCAATTGGTTGCCAAGTACGGCATCGAAGTACCGCAAGGTAAAGTTTACGAAAAACTCGAAGACATCGACAGATCGGGCGTGGTAAAAGCACAAGTGTTGGCAGGAAAACGCGGAAAAGCAGGCGCAATTAAAATTACCGCTACTTTAGAGGAAGCTAAAACTGCAGCTAGCGGTATGTTGAACCAGAAAATCTTAAACGAGACTGTTCGTGCAGTTTACATTGAGGATAAAGTTGACATCAAAAAAGAATTCTTTCTAAGCGTAGTTTACGACACGCGCCAACGTTGCCCTGCACTTGTAGTAAGCATGGACGGCGGGGTAGAAATTGAAGAGCTTGCCAAAAACCACCCTGAAAAAATTGTAAAAGTTGCAATTAACCCTCTGGAAGGCTTGCCTGGTTGGAAGGCGCGCGAAGTGGCAAAGCAAGCTGGCTTTACTGGTGACCTTGTTGCAGGCGTTGGAAACGTGCTGGAACGGCTTTACAAATGTTTTGTTGGCTGCGACGCTACAATTGCTGAAATTAATCCACTGTGTTTAACCGGCGACGGAAAGCT
>JAUYPK010000071.1 GCA_030697615.1 Microcaldota archaeon
TCCAAGCCTTTATTGCCGCTTACCCACTGGGCGAAAAACATCGTGATTGTGTCAATTGTCGAAATTCCAAAGTTGCGCTTTGTCGGCGCGTTGATTATGAAAACAAGTGCTCCAACTGCGATTAGTAAAATAATCGACGCAATTGCAAGTTTGAAAACCGCAAGTATGGGCGAATGGCCAAGCGCAATGCTCGGTTCAATAATTGCAAATTTGTTCCACAACGTAATAAACGCAAGGTTTGTCAACGGGTGTAAGATGCAGAGGAGAATCGCTTTTTTCTTATACGCCAACGCTATCCATGTGCTCGCTAGCCAAAGTACGAGCACAAGTGCATTTGCAACAATTGCGTATATCCCGATGTTTACATTTGTGAAAAAGTGTTTTCCAACTGTTAAGCCTAGGAGTAAAATCAACGCGTATAGCACTGCGCTTGCAAGCGAGAGAAAAGCGAAATATTTGAAGCCTTGTTTGAATTGCTTGCGCGAAACGAAAAACGTTGCGAGTAATGCGGATACGAGTGCCGGCGCTGCGAGTACAAGTATGCCGTCTGTTCCGCCGTAGAGAAAAGTTTCCAAGATGGTTTCGGGTTTGCCGCCTGCAATGCGCGCAAGTACTCCAAAAATGAAAGATACTATAAGGAGCCAGGCGGTTGTTTTGCGGTAGCTGGGCGTTTTGAAAAGAAAATACGTTAAATTCACAGCCTTCTGGTCAATGTCAATATCCATTGTTAAAAGTAAACGCAAGTGGTTTAAATTAACCTAACGCAAAGAAAAATTAATCCATCTTTAAGTTCTTAGCTTCGTCCCTTGGAAGGTACTTAGGGCGAGGTTCTGGTTCAGGGTGTGGAGGATATTTCGCTTTCAAGTGCTCTTCTAATGGTTTAACTGTTTTGCTTGTTTTTATCTTTGGTTTCATTAACCACTTAGCATGTTGCTTAAACGCTAACGCAATTGCTAAAGCAACTGGCGCATGGGCTTTTTCAATGTGCAAAACTGGCTTTTCAGATAAGTCTACAAGGTTAGCGTATTCAACACGTCCAACTACTTTGTTTCTATGCAAGATGTCAAAACCGCCTAAAGCAGTTTCATCGTGCCTGTCTATGCCGTGGGGTGGGCTAATGCCATATACGTGTGAAGAATAAAAGTAAGCTGGGTCACTTAAATGATATTCGTTGTTCGGCAAGTTTTTTTTAGCTACATTGTGGCTAGTTGTAATGCGGTTATGCACAAAACGTGCGTTTAATCCTGATTCGAGAGTTTTCGACATTTAGTACACCTTCGTTGTTTTTCTCTTTTTGAATTTATTTTCTAGATCTTCGAAAAAGGTCAAGCAGCCTTCTTTTTGCGGGAGGTTGTTGAACTGGCGTTGCAAGGTTTAATCGAGGAACATTTGCTTCAAAGTGTTCGCTAGTTGGCAGTACTGCTCTTGCAAGTGTAACTGTTGGTTTGCTGCGCCACTCTCCAGCGGTTTTAAGTGCATTTGCAAGTACGTGTCCAGCTGCTTGATGTCTTTTTTCAATATGTAAAACTGGCTTTTCGCTTTTTGCGCCAAATTCAACTCGTCCAACAACCTTTCGTTGATGCATGATATCAAACCCGCCAAGTCCCTCTTCTTTTTCGCGTTCACTGGCAATATAATCACGATGCTCTGTGCCGCGGTATCCACCTATAGTTATGTGTTGGTAACCGCTGCCGACCTCATATCCTCTTGGCAGTTGAGATCTTTCAGTTGCAGTTCGTATTGCTCCATCAGCTGCAACGACTGTTGCTTGAATTTTTGTTTTCATATGATCCGATCTTAAATTTTTATTCATGTTCAGCACACCTTCGTAGTTTTTCTCTTTGTTATCTTTTCGCTTTGGTTCTCTGCGTTTGCCAATGCGAGTTTCATCGTGTTAGTGTTGTCGATGAACTCATGCATCACTTGTGGAAATGGAATATTGCGTTGGCTGGAGATCTTCATTAGTTCCAAGCAGAGGAAGCGCATCTCTGAATTAATTGCAGCGATTTCTTCTTCAAAACATTCATTTTGCATTTCTTCGTCTTCCATAAATGAATCGCCCTCCTTATTTGTATATTTAGATAAAATGCAGCAAGCATTAAAAACACTTTGACAACACGCGTTGTTGCATACGTTGAAATACGTTGGGCTTCCTTATTCTGTTTACTATGGATTTACATTGCCCGTCTTGTGGCGGAGTTAAGGACAGCGGCGAATTTATTAGGAATTTTTGCAAGGAGTGCTTTGCAGCGCACTTTGCCCTAGCGCAGATTCCGCCGGTTATTGACATTGGTAGGTGTGCAGTGTGTAGTCGCAATAGGCATGGCGACCAGTGGGTAGAGGAGAACAAGCGGGTGTTAACTGCGATAATGACTGGTAAGGTGAAGTCGCCGTATTCTCCGGTTGTAACGGATGTTCAATTGCGTGAAGGGCGGAATTTATTTGACGCAGTGCTTACTATTCAATATACTGTTGATGGGGTTAAAATCGAGAGGAGGGTTTCAATTAGGTTAAAGTTTGACCAAATTCAATGTGTTGATTGTTCTCGCGAGTCTGGTGGTTATTTTGATACGGTTGTCCAGTTTCGCTTATTAGAAGAAGTTGAGCGAAAGCAACTAGTGGAAGAAATGGAGAAGCTTGAGCCTAAAGTTAAGAAGTTCGTTAAGCAATTAACCGCCCATGGTGGTAGGGTTCACAAGCTTGAAAGAACCGAAACTGGTTTTGACATCCACGCTGCTGGCATTACTCCAGCAATGCAAACAAGCCACGCTATATGCCGCAAAGTAAAGCACACGCGTAAACTAGTTGGCAGAAAAAACGGCAAGGATTTATACCGGCACACGTTTTGCTTGAGATTTTAATTTGCAAAGCCATTTATACGCCCATGCTGAGGTTTTATCATTATGGTATTTTCCCAACTCATCAGCGTATTAACTATTTTACTTAGTGTTCTTTCAGTTCTCTATTTGGTGTTTTACTTATACTTGTGGAAACAGCACGCGTGTTGTAACTTTGAAATAATTGACACAGCGCATTGGATTTATGTCGGTATAGCGTTTTTTGCAGTTTCAAACGCCTTGGTTGCCTTGCATGCCTTTCAAGCGTTTAGTTCACTTGTCAACGACGCGGCTGTTCTTCTTAACTTCTTGGCACTTGCAGCTTTCTTCGCAGCAATGTACATAAAAATAAAAGAAACTTCGTACGAGCACTTGAAGCACAACTACGCTGGGAAAAAGTTAAGGAAGAAATAAGAAAGAAAAAATAAATAACGAACTCCGAAGAAAAGATAGATAACCAAATAAAAAGTGAAAAAGTTCAATTTGAGCCTTTTCCACTTCGCCTTGTAGTTTTAGCTGCTTCTAATGCTAATCTAGCGTCTTCTCTACGTTCAGCTGCTTCTATTCTTCGTCTAAAAACGGCGCGTTGAGTTGTTCCTAATAATTTTGAAATAAGTTCTTCAGGCACTTTTATTTTGTGCTGTCTAACTGCAATTCTTAACTGTTCTGCCACGTGCAATTGCCAATCTTCTGCAATTACCGGATGCCAGTGTCGCTCTGCAACTGCTAATATTTCGTCAGTACGGTGCAACATATTATGGTTTCCGTAATACCTGAGGGCTTGAAACAATGCCTTTTTGGCGGAGTTAAATGGGCTAATTTCCCATGCGCGTGCCTTTACATCCCTTACCTCAAAAGGAATGCCGACTGGGTGGATTTGTCTAGAAAAGCCATTTCGACAAAAGAAAAACCAATCTTTTTGTGCGACTTTGTGAGCCGATAATATTTTTCTTTGCTCTGTGCTAAGCAGTTTACGCGCAGACTGGGCGCCTGGAAGATGAGGAATTCGAATTAGTTCAGGCAACGGTATAAATTTGTGCTCCATTTTTGGCTTGATTTTCATTTTAAATTTCACGCGCCTAGCTGTGCAAGTCTTGCTTTAACGTCTTCAATTTTCAACTTCGTTACAAGGAGGGGGATGCCTTCGCTTTCTGCGATTTTAATCGCCAGCTTGTCAACCTCGTCTACGCTATGTAAGATTATAATTGCGGGTTTAATCGGCGTTACCCTAACTGCAACCAAAGGGCTCCTGCCTGTTTCAACGCGTGTAAAGAGAAGGGCGCGTTGTGACGTGTTGCTGTATACCTTGACGAAGCTTTCATACGGTAATTCGAGTATGACTTTTAGGCTGTCTAGGATTGTGCAGCCGAAAACGGCTTTGTTTGCTAGTTTTCCTTCTGCTGCGATTACTTTTGCTTCTAGTACTTTTGCAAGTTCTTTGCCGCTTACTTCTCGCGGGAAGTTGAAAACTTGGTAGTATTCAGAAGTCTCGTCAGCTTGTTTGAACTGGCTAGCGATTTTGCCGCCGTTTGTATTGTCGAGGTCAAACAACGCGTCGATAAACCTCTTCACAACGTGTATTCCTGGACTTTTTCTGCGGTTGCCTTCATAGTCGCTGATTGTAGACGGCGTAATTTTCAAGTGTTGGGCTAAGTCGGTTTGTGAAATTGAAAATACTTCGCGCCACTTTTTCATTGCTGCGCCTGGATCTTCAGACAGTGCAATTTCGCCGGCGATTTTTACTTTAAGCGGTTCCATGGAAAAACAACAGCGCCAGCGGTTAAAAAAGTTGGCTTTGATTATTTTATAATAGAAATTACGTCATCTACTGTTGAAAATGACGTGTTTCATTTCAAAATGTTAGTTCTTTCCGCTTAAATTTTTTTTCCGCAAGTTTTTTATACGCGCTTAGCTTACTCCATTATGATTTAAATGAAAAGATTACTTTCGGTTATTATTCTCTCGATTTTACTTTTAGGCTGCACTTCTCCTTCCTCTCAAATCGATCCAGTGAGTGGGCAAACTCCAAGTGATTCATTAGGGCAATCAGATGCTGTGCAGAACGATTCTCCGGGAGAAGAAACATACCCTGATCGAATTGCAGGGCAAAATGTAGCTGATGTGGATTGCACTTGGCTAAATAGCCGTTATACTGTTGAAGATGCGGCTACGCTTCTAGGTTCTGAATGGGAAACTGAAGGTGCATTTGATATAGGCGCCGGGCTTTGTCGACTTGAGTTAACTGAAGGTGGATTTGGTGAAGTAAGAGTGAAAGAAGAACGTGACTATGGTTTTCAAACTTATAAGCAGTCACTGGTAACAACTTCCGGTAATTCTCCAGATCAAGGTACAATTGTAACGGATCTTGGTGATGAGGCTTTTTTCAGTCATCCTGGAGTAAATAGCGTGGCTGAATCAAGAATGGGTGCTGCGCTTTATGTTAAAAAAGGAAATGTTTATTTTGGCATAGGTTGTGTTAAGCCAGGCAATACAATTGGTCCGTGTACTGAAGCGCAATTCAAAAGCATTGCCACGACTGTTTTGCAGCGAGGCTAAATATTTATGCAAACTCGTACAATCCGCCAAACCGTTCTTTTCCACTGTTCGCCACACGCTGTGTTTGAACTGTTGATGGATTCCAAGAAACACAGTAAGTTTACCGGTGGCAAGGCAACGGTGTCTCGCAAAGTTGGGGGTAAGTTTTCAATTTTCGACGGCGGCCTCTATGGAAAAAACTTGGAACTTAAAAAAGATCGAAAAATAGTTCAAGCTTGGGCGTGTAAGATGAACGGTTGGCCAGCTGAACATTTTTCAATCGCTACTTTTACATTTGCAGCAGCGAAAGGCGGGACAAAACTTACGCTTGTACAACCAGGCGTTCCAGCTGGATGTTTTAAGGACATTTCGAACGGTTGGTACACTTACTACTGGGAACCGATGAAAGAAATGTTGGAAGAATAACGTGCTATTTTGTTAGGTTTT
>JAUYPK010000078.1 GCA_030697615.1 Microcaldota archaeon
AGAAACAGGAGGACGTTGCAGATTTGCTTGTAAGTGAGGATGCTGTTTGGAAAAAATTATCCGAAGAGTCTCTTCGCAGGGCGTGGAGTAAAGAGGACGCTGTTTGGGATAAAATTGCTAAAAAGTGATGAAATATGCAACAGGGAGACCTTGTGTGGGTAAAAGTTCCTTTTTCAAATTTTGAAGAGGAAAAAATGAGGCCGGCCTTAATTGTATCGAACGATGAATACAACGCCAGCGCTTTGGATGTTGTTGTTTGTGCAGTTACTTCTAATCTTGAGCAGGTGCCTTATTCAGTAATGATATCTCAAAAAAGCTTAGCTGGTGGATTTTTGCCAATTCAAAGCAAGATAAGGGCGGATAAGCTCTTTCAACTTGAAAAAAGCAAAATAGTAAAGCCATTTGCCAAACTAAGAAGCGAAACTTTTAATCTAGTAGTGGAACAAATAGCCAAGCTAGTTTCTAGAAAAAGCTGAATTTTTTGCTATTTTTCCTAAACACTTTTACTGCCCGTATGTTCCTTTTAATTCGCTTTGTGCCAAGATGTGTCCTTGCATTGCGGTTTCAACTTCTTGTTTTGTCGCTCCTTCTTGCAACTGTGGAGCGATGTCCAACGCGTATAGCCTAAATGAATAAGTGTGGGTTTCTCCTTCTGGCGGACACGGACCTTCGTATTTCTTTTGCCCGCTACCAGCTGAACCAATAATTCCAATCTGTGTTCCTTCTGGCATTTCAGTTGCCATTGGTGGAATGTCAAAAACAACCCAGTGGACGTAAACAAACCCGACAACCGCAACTGCATCTGGGTCGTCCATGATCAATACCAAGCTCTGTGTATTTTGTGGTACGCCTGCAAATTGAAGCGGTGGAATAACGTCTCCGCCATCGCAGCTGTACTTGTTCGGTATAGCGCCGTTGTTACTGAATGCTGAACTTGTTAGTGATAACTGAGCTTGACTTGGTACTCTTAGTTCTGGAGTTGGCGGTTGTTGCATTGAATTGTTATTTTCTTGAACTCGCGGTATTTGTCCATCGGTATCGCCTATTGTTGACGGTTGCGTTTGTTGTGTACAGCCGGCAAAAACTAGGCTTGCAACTAAAAGCGTGAGTATCAAAGCGTTTTTCATAATAGAAGAACGTTCTAATTGGTTAAAAACTTTGCCTACATAACTTGTTTCGGGGGGTTTTGTCGTGGCGGTTTCAGTTGTTCTTGGTTTACAGTGGGGAGATGAAGGCAAAGGCAAAATTGTCGACTACTACTCCGCATCTGCTGATGTTGTTGTACGTGCAACTGGTGGGAACAACGCTGGTCACACTGTCGTAATTGGCGACAAAACTTACAAATTACACTTGCTACCTTCGGGTTTATTTCAAGACAATAAAACCGGCGTGCTTGGAAACGGCATGGTTATAGACTTACAAGTTCTGTGTAAAGAGCTAGCCGAATTTGAGGCGCGTAGCAACGGTTCCAAAGTTTTCATCTCAGGAAAGGCTCATGTGATTATGCCGTGGCACAAACACTTCGACGCAGCTGGAGAAACCGCTAGCGGAATAAAAAAAATCGGCACAACCGGCCGCGGCATCGGACCTTGCTACGAAGCAAAAGCAAACAGAAGCAGTGCAATTCGATTTTACGACTTAACTTCCGGCGAGCGGTTTGAAAAAAAAGTCCAAGAAGTTTACAATCTGCTAAAGCCGCGGTTTGAACAAACCGGCTTTACTTTATCCGTTGCACAGATTTTGGCGGAGTTAGAGCCACTGCGTGAAAAACTTGCACCGTTTGTAATTGACTCAACTAATTTTTTGCTGAATTGTGCAGAAAGTGGAAAAGAAATTTTAATCGAAGGCGCGCAAGGAGCGTTGCTTGACTTTGACCATGGCACTTTTCCATTTGTAACTTCTTCAAATCCAACAATTGGCGGCGCGTTTACCGGAACAGGCTTGCCACATTCTGGAGTTGAAAAAGTTATCGGTGTAACAAAAGCTTACACTACGCGAGTTGGCAGTGGACCGTTTCCAACAAAGCTAATTGATGCAGATGGCGATTACTTGCAATCAAAAGGCGCAGAATTTGGCACAACAACTGGCCGCAAAAGGGATTGCGGTTGGCTTGACGTTGTTGCGCTGCGCTATGCTGTGAAGATAAACGGCGTTTCCGAATTAGCGCTTACAAAGCTCGACGTTCTGGGCGGGTTGGAAAAAATAAAAGTCGCAACGAGTTATGCACTTCCAAACGGCAGCGTTACGAGTGATTTTCCAGAAGACACTGCCGTACTAGCAGGCGTTGAACCGGTTTACGCTGAATTTAACGGCTGGGGTAATGAGTCGCTGTTGCCAGAGTGGGAAAAGTTACCCGTGAACGCGCGGAGTTACGTGGGAGAAATTGAAAAACTTGCAGGCGTGCCAGTGAAATTAGTTTCAGTTGGGCCAGAAAGGACGCAGACAATAGCTTTGTAAGTTTAAACTAGTTTTTATTCCATTTCAAGAATACTAACTCGTTTTTTTGGTTCAGCAAATAAATGTGGATTCCAGCGCCTTATTTTATGATATCCTATCAAAGCGCTATTTCCTTTTGGCTCTATTCCAAAAACCGTATGAGCGCCATACCCTAAGTGTAGCTCTACAACGTCTTTACTTAAGCCTAGCTCTCTAGCAATTTCTTTAGTTTCTTTTCCACGCGTAAACATTAACATTATTTTTCCAGATTGGTTGCCATCTCTAGCTAATGCCCTTATTATATTTAGCTTAGTGCGTAATGCAGCTGGGTGTATTTCCCTAATTCTATGCGGTTTAAAGGGACCATCTGCGAAAAGATCAGGATGCCTACTTGTAATTCCCTTTCCTGCTTGAATTCTTCTAATGATGCCAGATATAACGTCAGAATCTGTACTGTTCAAAGCGGTTTTAGCCGCTTTCTCTCCCCTTTGAGCTGCAATTCTTAGTTTCGGTTTAAGCTGTTCAAGTAAATCAATCACGGGAATTTTTGGTTCGAGTGTTTTTCTCAATCCATATAGAAACGCGTGCGGATTTTTTTGAACAATTTTTTGTTGCATGTATATGTGTGCGCTACCTACCGCGAGCCTATTTTCAAGCGCAAGAGCAGCTGCCCGCCTGTAACTAGATCGATTTGTTCCAGTTAAGTTCGGAAAGTGTTGGTTCAGTATTTCATCTGCTTTTTTCCAGCTTTCTGCAGCTGGGTTTCCTCGTTCGGGCATTGTGCCAGTGTTTTCATAGTGTTTTAAATGAAATTTAACGACGTTAAGCATATTAAAAATATTTGACTTT
>JAUYPK010000079.1 GCA_030697615.1 Microcaldota archaeon
GCGCAACTGGAATAGTCGGACAACAAGCGATGTCAATACTGCACAAGCACCCGCAGTTTGAAATAACCGCCTTGGCAGCTTCGGAAAAGTCAAGCGGAAAAAGATACAGCGACGCAATTACGCGAAACAATGTGCGGCAATGGTACGCAGAAGGCGAACTACCAGCTCCGCTAGGTGAAATGAAAATCCAAGACGCAGCTAAGCTAAATCCAGTTGACCTCGACGTTGTGTTTTCATGCGTTGAAAGCGACGTTGCAAAAACACTGGAACCAAAGTTTGCACAGCACTGCGCAGTGATAAGCACCGCTTCAGCGTTTCGCTATGAAGAAGATGTGCCACTGATAATCCCACAAGTTAATCCTGAGCATTCAAAACTAATCGAAACACAACGCAAGAACCGCAAGTGGAAGGGGTTCATTGCACCGATTCCAAACTGCACAACTACTGGCTTGGCAATTAGCTTGAAGCCGCTTGACGATGCTTTTGGGCTAAAAGAAGTGGTAATGACTTCAATGCAAGCAATTTCAGGCGCTGGTCGTAGCCCAGGTGTAGTTGCATTGGACATAATTGACAACGTGATTCCGTTCATCCAAGGCGAAGAGGAAAAAGTCCAAAGCGAAACGCAGAAAATACTTGGCAAAAACATCAACGTTTCTTCAACTTGTACTCGCATACCAGTATTGGAAGGGCATACTGAAACTGTTTTTGCAAAATTCGAAAAAAATCCAACTCCACAAGAGGCGGCAAAGGTAATGCAGAATTTTAAATGTAAAACCAAAACGTACTCAACTCCAGAACAACTTATCAAAGTTTTCACTGACCCTTCCCGCCCACAGCCACGGTTAGATAGGGATACTGGAAACGGATTGACAACTTGCGTTGGCCGGCTACGTAGTGATCCAGTGCTTGGTCTCAAGTACATAGTGCTTTCGCACAACACGAAGATGGGCGCAGCAGCAGGCGCAGTTTGGCTAGCTGAACTCCTACAACAACAAGGCTACATTATTTCAAAAAGGTAAAAAAAGCTCTAATAAAGTAAAGGCTTAAAAGTAACCATTCCGTGAGTTATAATTATGAAGAAAACTCAAAAATCAAAATCAACTGTCCCTAAACACGTGCATGAACTAAACGTAAAGAAAACCGCAATTACACTTGGAACCTTCGCTGCTTTGCTACATGCAGTGTGGGTAGTAGTCGTAGCGCTTGGTTTTGGACAAGCGGTTACAAACTGGAAACTTTCAATGCACTTTATTAGTTTGCCAGTAACCGTCACGCAATTCGACGCGGTTAGCGCCATCCTTTTAGTTGTAATGGCATTCATTGGCGGAGCAGTTGCCGGTGCGATGTTCGCAAAAATTTGGAACAAAATTCAAGAATAGAAAAACAAGGCGAAGTAAATTATGAAAGTTCAACTTACAATTATGTTTTTACTACTTAGTTTTGGATTTGTAGCAGCAAACCACGCTTCGCTTAACTTGCCAGAAATTGTTAAGCAGGTCAACGAAAATGCAGCAAGCGTTCCAGATAGCGTTTTGAGCTTGTTTGGCAACGAGCGCATAAACGTTTATTTTGAAGATGGTACAATTGGAATCGTCACTAAGAAAGGTAAAATAATTGAGTACCGCGAACAAGCGATTACAAGCCCAACGTTAAACGTCTACGTGAAGTCCAACACGTTGAAAAAGCTTATGGCCGGACAATTGGAATTTACAAAAGCGGTGAAATCTGGCGAGCTTCGCTACGAAGCAATTGACCCAATTACAAAGATAAAAGCGATAATCGCCGACTTTGCAATGAACTTATTTGTAGCTTTAACTGAAAAGAATTAAACCGCCGTTTGCATTTTTAGATTGGAAATTTTTTATTCACTTACTTTTCTCCATTCTTTTCCAAAGTGTTTTGCAACTTCGTCTTCTTTTCCTTGAATTGGACGAAAATGTACTGCAACGCCGTACTGCAATCCGCGATGCGTAAAAATTGGTGGCTGCGAATAACCTTCTCTTTTGTAAAATTTCTCTCTATGAGACGGGTAAAGCTCAACAACTGGTTGAACCAATCGAGCAGTAACTGCTTTCCACAATAAACGATGGTTGTCAGTATTGATGCGCGTACCGTCAGGATGCATAATAGTCAATTTTCCACCATGCATTTCTAAACAGTTACGCACAACGCGACGAAGGGGAGGAAAATGAATTTGCCTACTTTCAACCGCCCTTCCATTCAAGAGGACAATTGTTTTTCTTGATACAAAATGAGCGGTTAAAGTTTCGGGGTATTTGTAATAACTCATAGCAAATTAAAATAAACATTACGAGATTTAAAATACTCGCGGCTCGCTGTTTTTTTATATGTGGATTGCACATCGTGGCGCAAGTGCACAAGCGCCTCAAAATACGTTAAAGGCATTTAAGCTAGCTGAGCGACTTGGAGCAGACGCAATTGAAATGGACGTACAAGTAACCCGCGAAGGTGTGCCAGTTGTTTTCCACGACCAGTTGCTTCGAAGATTAACCCACGTTCCAGGAAGGTTAACTGCGCACACCTTAGCAGAATTAAAAAAAATTAAAATGCAAGGCGAAGCAATTCCCACGCTTAAAGCCGCGCTGGAAGCAACTCAAAAGCCAGTTTTCCTTGAGGTGAAAGACCCGCATGGAATTGAACAAATGCTTGGAGAAGCTGCACCGCATAAAAAGCGCGTTACAGTTATTTCATTTTACCCGCGCGTACTGGCAAAAGCTAAGCAACACGGGTTCAAAACTGGTTTGCTTTCGCTAACTGGCGTACTTGGCGCAGGTTTAGCTGCAAAATTGAAAACAGACTATTTATTAGTGCACAGTGGATTTGCACGCAAGGGACTTATGCGAACAACTCAAGCAAGAGGGGCAAAATTACTAGCTTGGGGAATTCGCACTCCAGAACACGGAAGAAAACTTTTAGAAACCGGAGTGCACGGCGTAGTTGCAGATTTTCCAATACATTCACAAACACAACAAAGGCGTAAAGTTGCTTAAAGATATGGCACTAATGAAAACGTAAAAGATCTCGGCAACGTATAAAAACTTTGCCAGCGAATCTAATTCACTAAGAGGAGGAGAAAAACAAATTATGGTTAATATCATCGTTAGCGGATTAAAAAAAGAGGAACACATGTTTAAGGAGTCACTTGAAGAAGCGGCTAAAGCAACTGCAGAGAGATTAGAAAAAACAGTGAAATTTTCACCTGAAGATGAAATTCACCTTCAAATTAGGTCACATATTGAAGGGCGGAAAAAACGCTTCGACGTAAAGGCGCGGATCACAGTACAGGGAAACGTTTACAACTCTAAAGAACCGGATAAAGACGAGCACCGCGACATCTGGGACTTGCACTTAGCTACAAAGGAAGCGCTTGAAGAGTTGAAGAACTACGTTGAAAAACAAGCGAGGCCACGTCACGTAAAAGGATTAGGTGAAGATGAGGCAATGGCACACCGGCAAAAAGCTGAGTTAGAATAAAAAAATAAAAATAGGGGCAAAAACATACACATGGCACAATTGGTAAAAGTGGCAAACGCAAGTGAAGTTCCAGTTGGAAAGGCAAAAGCCGTAACCGCTAACGGCACAGCGATTGCGCTTTACAACGTCGGCGGAAAGTTCTACGCAACTCAAAATAACTGTCTACACCGCGGTGGGCCGCTTGGCGAAGGTACACTTGACAACGAAACAGTTACGTGTCCTTGGCACGGCTGGCAGTACAACGTTAAAGACGGTCAAAACAAGGCGAACCCAGCAATTAAACTCAAACTATTCCGAACAGAAGTTAAAGGCGAAGAAGTTTACGTTGAGGTTTGAACCTTGCGTTCGGCTATAGCTTTATGGAGAAGGCCAACTAATTTTTGAGCACCGGCGGCTATTTCGTCAACTTTTTTGTTAAAAATATCA
>JAUYPK010000096.1 GCA_030697615.1 Microcaldota archaeon
TTATCGCCTGCGATTTGTCCAGGCACGTCGCCATCAAACGGCGAGCCATTCTCTTCTTGAAATGCAATTGTCGCGTCGCTAATAGGTTGTCCAGCTGAAGTTTTTACAGTTAAACGCAGGTCCTTGCTTTTTCCAACTTCAAATTCAGATGGAGTTAACTGGGCTAGTGTAAGTGCGCCTGTTCCTTGTACAACTGCAAAGCTACGTGCATTAGATGCAATTACCCCTCTGGCATCTCCAAATTCAACTTTAAACGAACTGTAATCGTTTGGTATTACACCCTGTGAAGAAACTGACCCGTTGTACATGTCACGTGCTTCTGCAAACAAAGTACGCACGCTTGTTTTTGAATCGTCGATGCTTGAAGTACCTTGGCCGCTGTACTGGAGGAATTTAACTAACCCGCTTGGCGAAATTATTTTCGCGTATGCACTTGAGCCTTCAATGGATCCAAAATTACGTATTTCAAAGTTGAGATTAAACGGTCGGTTTATAGTTGCAATAAACGGGGAGCCAACTGCATTTGGTTGTTCAGGTGAGTTGAAAGAAACTGAAATGCACGCAGTGCCTTGGCTATTACAAACATTGCTTCCCTCTATTAGTGAAAACTCTTTGTCAATTGTATCTGCGTAGCACTCGTCTTTGCCCTGCGTTTTTCTATCCAAGCCTAATTCATCGTCATACGGGTTGCGTGAATACTTGCCGTTTTGAACTGCAAAGGCGCGGTAGTGAAAACTTAATTTATCGCTTGACGCGTCTGCGGTTGGCTTTACAAAAACCCTTAGTGAAAGTTCAACAACTCCACTTACCCCATTGTAATTCACTTCAACCCATTTCTTTCCATTGTTATTAACGTCATTGTTTAGCAAGTCAATTGAACAATCTCCTCCAGGCGAATAAGTAGTTGAATGAACAGCAAGTGGCGTACCAAGTGCTGATGGCGAGTAGTCAAAACTTTTTATTACAATCGCATCACTGCTGGCAGTTGCATCGTCGCCAACTCGCACAAACACTCCTTGTGACTGTGATGCATTTGCAAAGCTCGCTGCAAAACGTGCAGTGTAAACACGCCCTTTTTCAATTGTTGGAAAATCAATCACTTCATTTCCCTTGTCGTCGAGCAGTGAAACTAAATTTATAACAGTTTGTGCTTTGAACTGGCTGTTCAAAATGTAAACATCGACGTGCTTCGTCTGGCCAGGTGAAACAAATTGTGCGGATGAAGTTGAAGATTCAAACCCGCTTGCAGAAGTGACAAATAGTAATTCTCGGTTAGCCCATGCATTTTCCAAAGTGCAGGTTCCAGCTACGTCAGTTGTACAGTTTGCAACTGCACTGCCTGCAAGTGAATCTGCAAAAGCGGTTACAAGTGCACCACTTACTGGCCTTGCATCTATCAAATTCAAAGCAGTTACAAGTATTGACCCAACTGGCCTTTCTAAATCGAATAAAATTGTACGCTGGCCGTTTTCTGCAAATGCAACTTGAAACACGTCGCTTTGGCCAGTTGCACCGTCCAACAAGGCAAATAATCTAAGTGAAACATCAGCCTGAACTCCGGCAAATGTAACTTTTCCATCTGGACCAGCAACTTGGTTTATTCCAAATAACCTTCCGGTTGCATCTCGCAGTTCAATGGTTGCACCGCTTGCAGGTTGGTTTTCAGCGTCTAGCACTTCTGCATCGAACTCAACGTTATTTCCAGCAGCTAGCGGCATTAACTCAATTATAGAATCAGTAGAAGAAATCACGGTAATAAGTGGAAGGTAATTTTCAGCGTTTACAGCAACGTAGGTATTTTCAAGCGGAATTGAAGACGATAAGGTAAACGAAACACTCCCACCGCTATCGCCGGTTGTTCCTTTAGTTATTAGTTGGTTTGTGCTTGTGGAAAATAATGACACGCTGGCATCTTGAATTGGCACATTTGCGTCGCTTACTACGCTTATTGAAACTACTTGTGAATTTGCGCTAGTGGCGTTTTCAACCTGTACTGTGAATTCCGTATCCTCTGTTCCTGCAAGGATTTCTTGGCTTGTTGATTGTGTTGAGAGATAAGCTTGGTTTGAAGGGTTGACAACTGCGTAGACGCTTGTACCAACTGGTGCAACGTTTTCAAACCTTGCAATTCCGCTTTCAACATTGTCACTTGCAAGTGGTTCAGAAGAGTCATCTGCAAATATTTGTACATTGGCACTTAGGAAATTGCCAAGGTTGTCTTTTACATTTACAACAACTGTTCCCCTCGTGGCTTGGTCACCACCTTCATTTAAGCCGCCACTTGTAGGAATTAATTGAATAGTTAACTGGCCGTCATTGACAAGCACACTGCGTTGCGTTGTTTCAAAACTCTCGGCATTAATACTAAGCGAAATAATTGAGTCACTTGGGTCAAGTGCTATAACCGCTGTACCGTCTGGCTGTGTTGTTACGCTACCAGCGAATCCAGTTGAAAGTGACTCAAAACTTATAACTGCACCCCTTACAGGTGCACCAGTTGCTCGGTTAAGCACGCTTACAAGAAAGTCTTGTGTTTCAGGAGCTTTACTTGCAAGCATTATCTCAATAGATACAGCTGCGCTTTCAAGGGCAATGTCTTGCAGCACTGGCTGAAAACTCGGGTGGTTCACCCTAAGCTGTGCCCGCTGGTTAAGTGGAACACCACTAAAAGTAACAATACCATCAGTAGTTGATTTAGTTGCAAAGTCATTTCCATCAAGCACAAGCGTAACTGGAATTCCGTCAACTGAACCTGAAGCGGTTGAAAGGGAAATATTTACAGTTCCGGTTGGCATTGCAATTATAGATGCACCAAATAAAACCCCACCAAGGATGACTAACGCAAGCGCAATTGCAACTGGAAACGATGGAACCCCACGGTTTTCAATTGGCTCTACGAAATATTTGTAAAGATCTATGCCTTTTTCGTGAAGTGAGTCAAGCAAAGCATAGTACTTGTCCTCTAGCTTATAGTAAAATGCTTTTAACTTTCCAGCAAAAGAAGAGTCGTCCCCCTCGTCGTATTTCGGCATAATATATAAGAGAAATAGGGTCACATTATATTTAAAAGCCACGCATGCAGCTTCAATGTAACATCCATAAAACCTTAAATAAGCTGGTTACCCATTAGGTAACTATGAATCAATTACCACCGTATGGTTTTCGTGCCTATGCTTTGTTTTATCGCCAACATAGCACAAAGGATAAGTTTAAACAAAGCGAACTCAATGGAATTATCTCTAGCTCAATGAAGAAAAAAATATTTGCTTTGTTAGTAAAAGCCGGGTGGCTTGAAAAGGCCAGTAGGCAGGAGTATCGCTGCATTTCTCTGGAAAAAATCATTAAGAATTCATTGAAACCAGTTGTTCCTGACTTGTTAAAAACAAGTGATCTGCCATATGCTTTGACTGGACATTCGGCTTTGGAATTATGGAAAGGCCACACCGGCATGCAACGTAATACCGTGAAAACTCCTTATTTTATAAAAGTGTTGAAAACCGATGTACAGGCGTGGAAAAACTATCTAAACCATAGTTCTATTCCAAACTACGTTGAAAATGGAAGCACAATTGGCGAGTTTGTGGTTTTGATTCCTGCAGCGCGCTTACGTTTTGCAAAGAGGAAAGGGCTTAAAGTTGAGCGGCTATGGCAAACAGTTAGGCAAGTAGAGTGAAAAAAAAACCACTAGGTCGACGTTGAACTTAAAAAGTAGAAAAGATACGATAATTTTATGAACCACTTTGGCCACATGGTTGTAGGCGGAATTGTCGGGCTAGTGGCAATGCTTATACTCAAGGAATTTTCCCTCCCGCTAGTTGCAATTTGCCTGCTTGGATCCATCCTTCCAGATATAGATTTAAAGCAGAGTAAAGCCAGCCAAATAGTGCAACCAATCGCGGTGCTTGGCGTTGCATTTCTCCTCTATCCATTTTTCTCAACCAAGTTCGGCGCACTTGCAGCAGTTGTAGTTTCACTTGCGATAAGCGCCGCAGTTATTTTTCTCGTTTTGTTTCCGTTGCGATTGAAGCACCGGGGAATAACCCATTCGTGGAAAGCAGCAGCTGTGTTTTCAATAATAGGTGGATTGCTGCTTGGAATAAACGGCGGAATAATTGCACTGCTAAGCTACGCTAGCCATTTAGTTGTTGACCGAATATAATTTGTATTTTATAGCAATCTCATAAAGTAATCCGACGAAATTGTATGAGATTGCTATCTAGCAAGAAGCAGCATTTTTCGTATTATTTCTGCTTCTTGCTATAAAGCGATATCTGTAAAACTAACCAGCATTAGCTAACCCCCATTAGTATAGATTAAGGTAACCTAACTTATTGCGGAAATTACCGGCAATTTTAAAAATTTCCGCAAATTACCGCTATGAAGCGAATTACTTTTTCACTTGGCTTTCTTCCCCGCCTTTACTGCAGCTGCAATTAGCGCAATGTGTGACAACTTGGGATCGCTGCCGATTGAAATTGATGGCTGGCCACTGATTACAAATTGTTTGTCTTGAACTGGACCACTTACTCCAGTTAACCTTAATTCGGTTGCCACTTTTCCCACTTCAAAAACGTTATTTCCAATTGTAAAGCGATTACCCGGATGAATAATGGCAATTTTTCCACTAACTAAAGAAAACTCAGGGTATTCCCTAGATCTTCCAGTATGTGTACTGATTTCACTTGGCGCTTTTGCACTTGTTCCTTTAGAAATTGAAATTGATGCATCTCGAGTTGGTTCAAGTGAAATCCTACCATTTGGCTCTTG
>JAUYPK010000093.1 GCA_030697615.1 Microcaldota archaeon
TCCATGAACTGTTCTACTTCAAACTTGAAAGGAGAACGCTGCAAAAACTCTTCAATTGAAAAGTCGATTATCTTTTCCTTTGGGCTTACTTCGCGTAGTGATGCGCCGTAAAAAACTTTTTCTATTCTAGAATAGCCAATTGCAGATAGGCACATTATGCACGGCTCACAAGTTGCGTATATCTCGCAGCCTTCAAGCACTTTTGTCCCTAGTTTTTGACCAGCTAAGCGAATAACGTTTATTTCAGCGTGTGCACTTGAATCCCTAGCAGCGGTTGTGAAGTTTTCAGACTTGGAAACCAACACTCCGTTTTTGACAATTACAGCGCCGCACTTAAGCCACTCTTTAGACTTCTTTGCCTCATCAATCGCAATTTGCATTAGTTCAGCGTCTTTCATTGTTTTTTACAACCGCCTGATTACTTCGTCTAGTTTTTCTCTTAGCAACTTGCGCTGTTCTTGAAGTTCGTTAACTACGCTTGGAGGCTTTCCATCTTCATTAGTATTATATATTTTTTCTTCTATTTTCTTCAACTGGGATTCTAAGTGTTCCCGCGTTTCTTGTAGCTCTTGCTTGTGTTCTTTCTTTTCTTCTGCCTTTTCCTCTTTTTGATGTTTCTCATGCTCCGCGCGTTCTTGCTTGTGCTCTGCCTTTTCCGTGGCTTTTTCCTCTTTTTGATGTTTCTCATGCTCCGCGCGTTCTTTTTTGTGCTCTTCATGCTCTTTGTGCCTGCGGTGCTCGTCTTGAATAGAAGTGTGCTTGCTAGCAATTAAGTTCGCAAGCAAAACGTCGAAGAAGCTAGCTGGAGGCGCGTGTACAGGTTGGTGCTTTGTAGCTGAATGTCCGGCATGTGAGCTGTGGCTGCCGTGACTTGAGCCAGAATGTGAAAGTGAATTAGCTACTAGAAGCGCTGCAAATGCTAATAGCATTAAATAGAATAGCCACTCCATGTGAATGAAAAGCGCCACAATGGCAAATCCTCCAACAATGAGGTAAGCTGATTGCATTGAAGACATAAAAAATTTGCTTAATGCCCTCCTTCTTTTGTATCTTCATCTTTCACTGCTTTTGCCCTGGTCATGCCGAACACTTTGCCGAATAATTTACCAGTGAAGTCAATTGCCCCGCCGATACTTTCACTCATTTCCTTTTGTCCATCTCCATCGTCGACATGGTCATCTCCTGAAATTTTAATCTCCATTTTCTCTGGGTAAAGCGACGAACCGTGGCTTTCCGAATGGCTAGAACTACTTGAACCTGAAATAGAAACGATTAGCAACAAGAACCCAATTGCTAGAGTTGCAAAGAAAAAGAAAAGCTGTCCCTGCGAGTAGAACAAATAAGCAAGTGCAAGGAGTAAAACAACTGTGAGTGGATGTAAGTTCATATTGGTATTCGTTAGCCTCCATATCCGCCGTAAGCCGCCATTGGGTCAGGCTGTGGCGAATCAGCGTCTTTCTTTATAATTATCAAAAACATTACGAACAACCCACCAATAATGAGGTAATTATTAGCAGCTATGCCAAGCGTTATTAGGGCAAGCAAAACTCCGGAAATTCCAGCTGCGAGTAGTAAAAGCTTCGTCTTTGCGCTTAGAAGGAGGATTAAAAATAAGCCCACAGCTATCCATAACATTCCCGCCTGGGCGGCGAATACCATTAAAATTGTCAAGAAAATAAAAGTGAAATCCATAATTATTAATTATTTACCCCATTTAGATATATCTATTGACTTGAGCCCAACGCCCAACACTAACAATGCAAAAGCCACGTAGCGGAACCACACGTATGGAACTAGGATTAACAACGTAATTACAATTGTAACAAGCAACGCAATCGACGCAGATGGCATCCAGCCTTTTTTCAACAAGTTAAAAATAGTGAATACTAGTAGAATGAGAATGACCAGTGACAAGTCGTCAAAAAAGCTCAAGAGCATAGTTAAAAGTAGAATTTCCAGAGTTTTAAATGCTTTTACACCCGCAAACCATGGAGAAAAAGATGTTCAACGCATAGCGTTTTGCAATAGTTCAAAATTTTTGGCTATATTATTTGAATAAGAGAGTAGCCATGATCCAACCGCAAATCCAACATACTTACGCTGTTTTTTATCTATTTTTTTCAGTACACTAACAATTCTACTCGGAGTGATACCGCCGCTAATAATTAGCCTTACTGAATTAACCCCAATAATTTGCCTTGACGCTGCCTCTAGGGCAAGTTTCAGGTCGAACTTATCATCAAAAGCAGAATCTGGAACAATAACTAAAGATGCACCTGCGAGCCTTGAGAAAATTACGTGAGAATACCACGAAACTTGTGGCGATAACGCAGCACAATGGCTAGTTGTTATAGATTTTTTGCTCATTTTTTGGAGAAGTGTCCAACCGTCAACCCAAGGAACAACCATAGAGAATTCGCCCACTAGTTTTTGAGGCTCAGCGATCTTTTGAAGATATGGAACGTTATTTGCCAATCTTTTGATTTTCCTTGCCTCTTGTTTTGAATATTCACTTGCGTCATCATCTTTCACAAAATCAAGTTTAGCTTTTGCAGCAGATTCTATAATCTTTTCGGCAATTTTAGAATTATACCCTAATGAAGGTTTTATGATAGCGCCAAGCAATGGACGTTCAACATTAAGCTGCTCCGAAGTTCTTGCAATTACTTTATCTGAGTCTATTATTTGGATTTTTTCTAGAACGCAATCTGGGCTATAGCGAAGCATTCCGGTAGAAGCAGTTATCAATTGAGAAAGTGAGGTAGTTTCAATATTTAGTGAAAGTTGATGGTGTTTGAAAGTAGGCTTTGCACTAGTTTCTTTATAGAAAATTCCTCCTCCAAAAACATAGGGAACCACCTTGTCCTCAAAGGATTTTCTATTTTTAGTCGAATAATGCAGTATTGCACT
>JAUYPK010000107.1 GCA_030697615.1 Microcaldota archaeon
AGGCCCTTCGTATTCAAACACAAGAGAATACGGCGTAGTTCTTCCAGGGTTATCATCCCGAACGCCTAATCCAAAACCAGCTACCCTTTCGATCTGTAAAGCCGGACCAGAAATAATTACAGCGTCAAAACTCGCCATTCCATCTATTGCTAATTCAACTGTGTTATCTTCAACATTGAATGAAGATTGCTGCGCTGGCACTTCTTGCCCACCAACAGGCGGCACAACATTGTTGTTAACATTGTCAATAGCTTGGCCAGTGTTTTCTACAGCGTCACCTATTCCAAACAGCTGTAAAAGCAGGTTAAAGAAATTTATAACTTTTTGAAATAAACCTACAGGCGAACACGTGCCGTCTACACAGATATTACTTTGACACTCGTAATGGTTACTGCATACAAGGCCACTGCCCACTTGTTCTTTTAATTCTCGATCTACCGCACAATACTTACCCGGAGTTCTAACCCCAATTGGAACACAGTTGTTTTGATCTAAACAACCAGCAGTACAAGCATTGGGAATTACCCGCCCCTCAACTGAGCCCGCTGTCCGTTGCGCTTGTTCGTCCGATTCATCTACATTTTCAACTTCTTCCGACTCTTCAGTTGTTTCTGGATATTCTGTAACAATTGCAGTGGTGTTCAATGACGCGTTTTGATTAACATTTGTAGCTCGTGTAACTTGTGTGGCTTGCGAGGTAGAATAGTTTGAATAATTTGAATTTTGTGACGTGGAATAGTTAGAAGTAGCGTTTGACGCTGCTGAGTTATTTGGTGCAGCTCCGGTAGAAGTTGAAGGTGCACAAGCGGACGCTTCAACATTACAGCCATACTCGCAAGTTGCACTACTATACCTGCAAAGTCCACGAACTAGTGTACCGTTATAACGGTAAACTCCATCGTCACAGTAACTATCGCACGTGCGCGGGGGCTCTGGCCTACACCTATTTGTTTCCGGATCGCACCCTTGGCTACACTGGATGGTTAAGTAAGCGCATTGCTGGGAAGCTTCGTGGAAATCGCCCCGCGTATAGAAGACGCTGTTTGAACAGTAGTCATTACAAGCGGTATCGACGTCAGCTGATACTAAATAGCTACTTGCAATTAATATGAACAGTGAAAAAATAATCTTTTGGTACAACATATCACCATACGCGTAAAAAGTAACATTGCACGGTATATAAACATCACGCCTGCCACTCTTGAAAAATCTCTATCAGCCGCTATCAACATCATCAACGCCATTTACCAGCCGCTTTTTTCTTTTCGGGCTAAAAGCCATTTTCTTTTCTAAAAAGAAAAGGGCTTTTGGGTGGTTCAGAGGTTGTTCATAGTCATCATTTAGAAATGTTAAAAGGGAAAAACAAGGATAAAAAATAGCGGGTTTACTTTTTACGCAGTATTATAAGTTTATCTGGAGAAAAACGCGAAAAAGAAGCTGCCTCTGCTTCGCCTGCCCGTTTGTCAACTGTAAAGCCACGTTGTTCAAACCAATGGTCAGTTTGGCGCGTTAGCTCAAAAAAAGAATTGCCAGGAGAGCCTGAAAAAAATAGTCGGCCATCTGCCTTTAACACTGCGCCAGCTCTTTGTAAAAAATCTTCTGGATTATGGTTTATACCACCGTATTGAATGGAATTAAGCAGGGAATGGACGTGCATTTCGTCAACTGCACCGTTTCTAAAAGGAAGGACCTGAGGCGCACAGTATTTTACGTAATCAACCCTTACCCCAGACCTAGCGGCTTTTCTCACTGCTTCAACTCCAAAAGGCTTTCTGGAAATTCTTGCACCAATTTGTAAAAATTTCTTTTTAGCCCTTGCAGCTAAACTAGAATTTCCAACTGGAGTTGCGTAAAGTGGGTCAAGAGCAAAATAAGCTATTTTCTCATGTGGCAACTTATTCACGTGGTTAACTAACACAGGCGAAGGTTCAAACGAATAGCCTGGCCCAATTTCAACAACGGTATATGGACGCTTAGTCGACATTGTTTTTCACTTCATTTTCCGTTCACATGGAAACGTTGTTCGCTGGCTTTGCGTTTCCTTGGCTCTAAGTTTGAATAATGTTCGAGAAAGGCGTAGAACGCTTTGCTTAAGTGAAAAACTGCTAGTACAGTGTAAACCGCTGGAACTAGGTAAGCTAGAATTATGTTCGGATAAGACGAATACATAAGAAATGTCCCAACTAAACCCAGGGCGGTCATTACAAACCCTGCAACTAAGTCAAAGGCAATGGACTGCGTTGGCGAAACACCAGTTGTTTTTTTGAAAGCTAGGGAAAAAATTGAACCTTCGAATTTTTTGATAAGTAGTTTAAGCGTCTTTGCAAAGTTGAAAAGCGGCCAAATTATCAAGGGTAAAAGCAAAACTGCAAGGGAAAGTTCAGTTGGAAGAAAGTGGAGGAAAGTAAACGTTATTTGCTTGCGGAGGATAAATGACAAGTATACAACTGAAACTGCAATGACTAAGTTGGAGAAAAGGTTTTTCAGCAGTATGGCAACTTCGTTTTGAAACGCGTTTGTTACAAATAGCTCTTCAAGCCCTTGAATTTCGCCACCTACAAGTGCAATGCGTTGCCGCACTTTATACGGGTACAGTTTTAAAACTAGTGAAGAAACCGCGTCGACTTTCTTAAAAATAAATGGCCCAATTAAAGTTGTTAAAATCGTGAGTGCAAAAGCAATTGAAAGCAATCCGCTTGGGTCATGAACCAAACAGTTGCCAATCGCCTCGCAATTAGCAGGGTTTAACCTCTCAGCAACTGACGCAATTAAAATACCAAATTCGCCAATTGGAAGCACAATTGCCCCAATTGCAACTGAACTAGGAACATTAAGTCCAATTGCAGTGCCAAAAACCCCGTAGGACAAAATTTTTACAATTGAATAAACAATTACAAGTGCAAGTATGAAAACAATTAGCTCAAAGGAAGTTGGAAGAAGCACTTTTGCACCAA
>JAUYPK010000108.1 GCA_030697615.1 Microcaldota archaeon
CAAGGCCAAGATGCTTTGCGCGTGCAATTGCTTGGGCTAGTTCGTGTCCGCCGATTTCCTCCTCTTCGCTGAGCGCAAGCATAACGAACTTCGGCTTATGCTCCTTGGGATTCTCTGCGTTACCATGCTTGCGGTGAAAAAGCAGAAAGTCTAGCTTTGCTTTGATTTCCCTTTTGCGTCCAGGAATTGCCAATATAAAAGTTTTCTTCACGCCGTGAGCAACGCGTATTGCGCGTGCCCATTCAGAAATAAGCATCTTCGCGTCGCGGGGAAAAACGTGTATAACGTGCCTCGAATGCATCCACTCTTCCTGGTCAAGTATTGGCTTTGCGCCTGGAAAATATAAACGAAAATGTGTGCCAAACTTGAATCCCGTTTTCAACACAAACCCACGCAAGCGCAAATCCTCGTAAACTTCAAACAACGATTCAAAATCATTGCGCCGCTTTTTTGCTTCGCGCATTAATTTGGTTGGCGATATGTCAAGTTTCAACCCGCCGTGCTTTGCAAGAAATAAACATTCATAAGCGTCGAGTTTGAGTAGGCGGCCGTGTTTCTTTGCTTTGTACGTGCCGTATTGTCCAAGCCAATAATTTTCGTAAAGCGACTTACCCTCTTCGTCGTCATCAATTACGGCCATTAAGTCATCTGGAAAGTAAAGCGCTTTGCTTTTCACTTTGGGAGGGTCGAAGTCCTGCGAAGGGTATTTTATAACTGGGCTCCTGCCATAATTTGTATCCTCAGCTTCTTCGATATCCCTTGCAATTATGCCACGGTCGCGCCAGTCACGGTAACAGAAATAGCGCGCTAGAAATTTTTCCTGGTCTTTATAGTGGTTTGCTAATTCGTTGAAAGTAATTGGCACATTTTCTTCTGTGCACTGGCCGTTTCGCACATCTAGCAAATACAGCGCTTCTTCTGGCATTAATTGTAGCTTTGACTTATTTTCGCCGTATTGCGAGCCAAAAAATCCTTTGAGAAGGGCGCCTACACTGGAAGCATCGGTTACAATTAATTTTCCATCTTCTATTCGTTCAAATAGTACTCCCACGTTTTTGTTTAATTCCTCCGCAGCACAGCGTCAAAAGCCGCACAAGCGTTTAAGTGTTATATATAAATTTGACAGTTCAGTTCTTTTAAACGTATTTAAAACATGACTCTTGAATTTCGACTGGAACCTACAAAGAAAATCAGCGTAATCATCGCTTCAGCTAGAGCTAAGCGGCCAAACGTACACAGAGGAAAAAAAGAAAAGAAACTATGCCCTTTTGACGCTGGTAATGAAGCACTTACCCCGCAGTCAACTCTTGAAGTTGCAACTTACAGCTACAAACCACCCAACAAAGTGGATTGGCAAGTGCGGGCAATGGAGAACAAATTCCCGTTTCTTTCTCCAAAGGTAAATTTTGAAAAAAATAAAGGCGTAACCGGCGCTTTTGGAGTGCACGAAGTGATTGTTGAAACGCCGAGCCACAGTGAACAATTTGAAAACTTTTCCAAAGAACAGCTGCAGCTTGTTTTTCAAGCGTATGTAAGCCGCTTTGGGGCAATTACAAAAACAAAAGGGGTTGAATACACTTATTTGTTCAAGAACCACGGCAAACTCGGCGGAGCTAGTATTGACCACGAGCATAGCCAAGTGGTTGGACTTCCGTTTATTCCAGAAATCCCGCTGACGGAATTCACATCACATAACGAAAAAATATGTGCGTACTGTGCATTAGCAATATCAACTAAAAACATTGTTTTTCAAAACGCTGAATTTGCAGTTGTCCACCCCTCTTTTTCTAGGTTTGGGCTCGAGTGCTGGATAATTCCAAAAAAACACGTTGCGAGTTTCGTGAATTTCGACAAAAGAACAGCTGCGTTATTCATGGAAGCGTTGCAAGAGACAATTCGGCGAATAAAACACACAACGCAGGATTACAACGTTGCCTTCCACGCTTCTTGCAAAAATAAGAAGATCCACTTCCACGTAGAGGTTTACCCCCGAACAGCGACTTACGCTGGGCTTGAGCTAGGCGCTGGGATAATTGTAAACACTATCGACGAAAAAGCTGCGCTTAAAATCTTACGGAACGAATAAACCGTAAGATTTAATAACCATTATGATAGTTATATATTATCATGGGTTTATTGGATTTTTTGAAGCGAGAAGAAAAAGCTAGCAGACTTATCTTTGGCAAGCGGGAACTCCAGATCATTCGGAAACAGCTCATGGGCGAATCACTCAAGCAAAGCGAGCGCAACCGATTATCTAAATTTATTCGACCAAAGCTACGATTTATGGCAGACTGCGGCAAATACAGCGAAGAGTTTGAACTCAAGCGCAAAGCCACGCTTAAAACACTGATTAAAGACACAAAAAAAGCGATATTGAAAGATAAACTTGGGAGAAAAGCAATTGCAATTTTATTGTACGCTCCTAAAATTGAACAAAGCTCGGGTGCCACATCCATTCACCTATGTGCCATGTTCAAAGAAATAAAAACAAGAGAAGCAGAAAAATTTAGAATGCGCATAACGAAGCGCGTTCCTGAAATAGTCAGTGTACAAGTATTCAACACGCTGCCGATTTGGATAAGGCTAGAAATAGCTCGAAATTACAAGATAGTATACGAAAGTAAAGAATTCGATGAAGATTTTTGGATTTACACCATAAAAGAAGCAAGCGAAAGCCGAGCAATGAAAATATACTTAGAAAAGAAAAAGGAGTTGTTAAAAACAACGAATTAAGCCTTAGCCGCTTCTGGTTTTACTTTGGCTTCTTTTGGCTTTGGTACAAACCCCAAGTCTGCTAGTGGTTTTTCGCCGTATTTTTCAATTTTAGTGTTAAGCTGTGCAGTGCGGTCAGAAATCGCGTTTCCAGTTACTCGCTTTTTGAGCTTTGTGCCGCGCTTTAAATGGCGGACACCAGGACCTTTTGAAATTACTATGTTTAAACGCCTAGTTGAAGGGACGTCAAAACGCATTGGAGCACCGTCCGAATCAGAGCCGCCGGTAATTTTTAATTCATAGCCAGGCAAGCCTACTAGTGAGCCTTCAATTATATCGGTTATTTTCTTTCCCATTAACTGGGGTTTCTTTGCTGGTTCAAGCTCTCGCTGGAAAGTATTCCCTGATTTAGAGTCGTTAATAACTACCTTCATTTGTAAACACCTAAAAAATAGATTAAAAGTATATACAAGAGGCAAAGAAATGAATATTAAGGTTTGCACATACCCCCTCAACCAAGCGGCTAAAAAAGCTTAAAAATACACTACGCGTAGCTATTTTGAGGCGTTATATATTTATGAATAAATGGCTTTTGGGATTGGTTATTGGCGCACTATTTGTATTTACAGTGACTGAAATTAATAGCGGTGGGCTTACTGGGCTTGTTGTTGGCGCTAATGCTGGAACATCGACGACAGGAGTAAGTTCGATGGTTAATAAATTAACAATAGACACCGGGGAAATAACTGGGTTAAGTGGCAATGGCGCAGCAATTATAAACGTAGCAACTGACTTACCTGCAAATGGAGACGAAACCCCAACACAATACTGCAAGAGGCAAGGATTTAACGAGTGCTTAACAGTAAACGCCTACACAAGCCAAGGGCTTGTAGAAACAGATTGCAATATCAACCTACTAAAAGGGACAAACGCTAACAATTTACGAGTCTGTAGCTTAGTAACAGCAAAAAGCTGCGTAAATACACCAGCACTAACAGTAACATGTTCAGGCGCGCTAGTAGAGGAAAGTAGCGGAAGCGCAATAACCGCAAACGTAGTAAGAAGAGGCGGTGGCGCTTGCGGGGCTGGCTTTCGACTAATACGCACAAGAGATGGCGGCATGGTATGCTGCAGCGGATGCAGATAAACCCTTAAACAAACCGCATAAGTGTATTAAAAGCAGCAAACTGCAACCAACTTGCACCTTTGTTTAAAACTAAGGTTGTGTCCAGCGCCCCTAACTAGTGGAATGGAGCCCGTGGAGAAAAGTAAGTAACCGCGGATGGTTTATGGTGGGATTTTCCCTTGCACGCGTCAGGAATTCTTCTGCATGATTTCGATTTAAAAGCGCTTGATGCCAGTCTTTTAGGCTTTCTATCCAGTTACCTACAAGCATAGGCGCAACTCTTCCGTGGCGTTGGAGGTTTTCCTCATTTCCAGCTGCATGAAGAACAACACCTCTAAGGCGGCTGGATTCTGTGTTTACTTGCGCATGCATAGTTGCTTTGATGTGCTCTAATCTTTCGCTTAGCAACGTAAGTAATTCAACACTTCGGGGAACCCCAACTTTTTCAGTTAATTCAACATGAGCTATAAAATCTGCCGGCCTCGGACCATGGGCTAGCAGTGCTTTTAACAACTTTTTTTCAGCTGGGTTTATTTCAAGCTGCGAAAGAATTGGCCAACATAGTTTAGAAGTTAAAACCGCCGGAACTTCTTCTTGTGATAGCCTACCACGGCTAAGCCCACGAATAACTTCCAAGTTAACCTGCCCTGCTTCGCCCCTAACTACCTTAAGTGTATAGCTCAAAACACAACCATCCCTTTTATTTTTTTCAGTTCTTTCAACAGGTCTTTTTCGCCGTCTGACAACGAACTCGAATATTTCTTTTCCAATAGCGAAATGTCTTCTCTTGGAATGTCCACGTAAAGCACTTGCTTTTCCCTAACTTGCCTACCGAACGTCGGGCCTGCCAAGCTCATTGCCACTTGCTGGCCTTTTGAAGCAAAGTCAACTTCTTTTTTCTCCGACTGAATTGCACGAACAGTACCTACCTCTTCACCAGCCGCTGTTAGCAGCGTGTTTCCTTTTTTCACCTTGCCTTCGATTATCTCTACGCCGCAAATCATTGGGTTGCTAACGCGGAAACAATGGTTTGGCATTAAGTATAGCTTTCCTGGAAAAGCGAGGTTCTCAAACGCTTTTTTCCTCTCGCTATTTTTTTCCGCGTCTACCCAGCGTTGGTAGTTTTCAAGCAAATTATAAATCACATTTTCTTCAAATAGTTTTGCCTTGCTTGATTCAATTTCCCGCTTCGTATCTTCACTTACAGCGACGTTAAATGAAAATATTACGCCGAGGAACTTATCTTTGCTTGCAACGCTGCTTGCTTCTGCAACGTCTTTTTTGGTTATTCCGCCAATTGACGCGCTGCGAATTGGAACTTTTGCATCTGCAAATAGTTTTGAAATAGCCTCTAAACTTCCAAGCGCGTCGGCTTTAATCATTACGCCATCGTCCTGCGATTCAACTACAACTTCGCTGTACTCTTTTTCCAACTGGGAAAAAACAATTTTTTTGTTTTCTTTTATTACAAATAATGAAGAACCAGGCAAAGCGTTTTCCGCTTCTTCACACGCTATTTTTACGCCAGTTGCTGCACTTGCGAGCTTTACGCGGTTGAACTTTTCCTTGGGGTCACGCATCTCATCAAGCGGCTTAGGCATTAGAATCGCTTTTACTTTTGAACTAACGGCTTTACCATCAATTGATAAAAACGCTACTTCGTCACCTTCTTTTAGCACGCCATCGTACAAAATCACGTCAAGTGTTTTGCCAAGTCCTTTTTCCTCTTTTACCTCTAGAATTGAACCCTTTCCAGGCTGGCTTTCGTGGAGTTCCAAGCGCTTTTCCAAATACCTCTGCGCCAAACCGGCAACGTAAAGCAGGAGTTCCTGCAACCCTTCTCGCGTGTGGCTACTTACAGGAATGATAAGCGCTTCTTTTGTAAAGTCGTTTACCCTATCGAAGCGTTCTGAACTGATTCCGTGCGTTGAAAGCTGGCCAATTAACTCGTAAGTTTTTTGGTCAAGATTTTCCAACACATCTGGTCGCTGCTGCTTGAAAGAATCAGAAACACAGGTGTTTGGCTGTTTTTTCCACCCGCTCATTGCATCTACTTTTGTAGCTGCAACTACAAACGGCGTTTTATACTGCTTAAGGAGGTTGATTGATTCAAGCGTTTGCGGCTGGATGCCTTGGTTGATGTCAATTACTAAAACTGCAATGTCAGCAATGCTCCCGCCGCGCTTGCGTAAATTTGCAAACGCCTCATGGCCAGGCGTATCAATGAACAACAAACCAGGAATTGTAAATTTAATTTTCAACTTATTTTTCAATGCACCGCAAGTGTCTTCAATAACTGAAATTGGAACAATGGAAGCTCCAACTGCTTGAGTAATTGCACCTGCTTCGCGCGAAGCAACAGCGGTGCTACGTATGGAATCCAACAAACTCGTTTTTCCATGGTCAACGTGACCCAT
>JAUYPK010000097.1 GCA_030697615.1 Microcaldota archaeon
TAGAAAGTTAACTTCTAAAATGCGCTTTTTACTAAATTTTGTTAGTCTATTAATTCTTCATTTTATTAGCTCTTGGCCATTTTCCACAGTGCTTCAAAGTAGTTCTTGTAAGCGTGGGAAACATTTTTGTCACTAATAACAACTGCCAACGGCGGATTAGTCCAAGTGACAATAGCTACGCTATCGCCATAAACCCAAGTAGTAGCTGGAGAAAACAATTCTCTGGGCAAAAACCTAACCCCTCCAGAAATTGCGCTAGTGGGTTCACTCTTACGTGTAGTTTCAGGAAGCAAAACACGCGACTTAACATTTAACTTTTTCTTTTTACGCTGAAAAGCATAGTAGTCATGCTGCATCACTTCCCAAAACTGTCCAGACGCACCAAACGAAACATATTCCTTAAAACGCAACATCTGCGACAACAGCGAATTAATCCCCTTTTTACCGCGGTAAATCTTCACAACAGGGGCAACTTCCTTTGAAACAAGCCCTTCCAACTCCGGAATAACTGCATTTGCAAGTTCTTTCTTCTCCTCAAGCCACTCAACTAACCTAACTGGAGGAACAGCTGAAAAAACCTTGTGCTCACCTTCAGACGAATACGCTACAAGCCCCTTTTGTACTAACCGTTCCAACGCGTCGTAAGTAGTAGTGCGGTTAACGCCTGTTTTCTTTGAAATAGCACCTGCCTTTGCATTGCCAAGCTCAAGCAACGCGATGTAAGTCTGCGCTTCCATTGCAGTTAAACCAAGCGAAACAAGCTGCGAAAAATCCATACAAAACTTGCAAGCCCAAAGTACTTAAATTTATGTATTTGTTGTTAAGAAACTCACAACACTTTATTAAAACAAACTATTTGCACTAAATGTAGCGGTGGTCAGAGTGGATCGAAGAGTTGCGGGAATTGGGATATTATTCATAGCGTTAATTGCTGCAGTTTGGGTTTTTCAAACACCAAGCGGCAACTTTTTAGCAGTACAAGAAAAAACTATAAAAGTTGGATACTTGCCAATTGCAAGTGACTTAGATTTATTTGTTGGAGTTGATCAAGGTTTTTTCAAACAACGCGAATTAGAAGTTGAAGCGATAAAGTTTGAAAAGTCTCCAGATTTGATAAGCGCCTTAGTAGCAGGCCAAATAGATGCAAGTGGAGTTGTGGGAATTGAAAGCATCTACGCTGCAACCGCCAGGTCACCAAACGAATTCAAAATAGTACAAGTGAGCCTAGCGAATAGCGATACAGAAATTCACAAGATAGTGGTGCTTCCAAACTCTTCAATTACAAACATCACGCAACTAGCTGGCAAAAAAGTTGGCGTATTCCCAGGAAGTAATATGAAAACTTTGACAAAACTAGCCTTGAAAAACTATTTGGATACAAGCACAATTATTTTTGTTGAATTAACGCCGAACTTACAGCTTGAAGCGTTGTCAAGTGGACAAATCGATGCGCTTGTCAGCTTAGAGCCAATCGGCACGCTAGCGGAAGAAAAGCTCAACGCGAGAGTGATTGAAGTTAACTTCTTGGCAAAAAGCTTAATGAACCCAATGCCAACAGCTGGAGCAATAGTTTCAACTAAACTTATCCGTGAAAATCCTGAAAAAGCTCAAAAATACGCTGAAGCAATGGCAGAAGCAGCACAATTTATCAAGAATAATCCAACCGGCTCAAAGCAGAGTTTAGTCAAGTGGCTTAAGCTAAACGCAACTACAGCTGAAAAAGTAGGGATATACGCTTATGTCCCAATAAACGAATTGGATGTAAGTTTATTACAGAGAATGGCGGACTTGCTTTATGAAAATAAAGTGGTTGAAAAAGAAGTGAATTCGAGTCAACTGATTTATGTGCACTAACAAAAGGTTATTTTAAACCTTCAAGGTAAAAATAAATAGAGATAATAAATGGACTCAACTACAAACGTTGCTAAGCTGAAGAAGTTAATGGAAGACTTTGTCCAGGAACGCGATTGGGCGCAGTTCCACACGCCTAAAGACCTTTCCATTGCACTGGCAATTGAAGCAGCTGAACTAATGGAAATCTTCCAATGGAAAGAGCAAAAAAACGCTGTGGATATTAAAAGCGACGAGAATACAATGGCAAAAATCCGCGAAGAACTCGCAGACGTCATCCTCTACTCACTTGCAATTGCCAACCGGCTAGACATCGACGTAAGCAGTGCAGTTGAGCAAAAAATGGTACGCAACAAGCAAAAGTATCCAATCGAGAAGGCAAAGGGAACAGCAAAGAAGTACACTGAACTATAGTTTTTTTCTGCAACGCAGGTAATCCTCTTTTAATTTGTGCGTTGCACTATGTTTGAATTTAGTTGTACTAATAAATTCATCGAATCTACAAAAATTTTGATAAGTTCCGCCTGAAAGCGAAACTAACCCTAGAAGCGGCATCTTAAACCCAGTTTTTGTAAATAAATTTACCCCGTGGTGCAACGCTATCCTAACTTGGGGTTCAGACATCGCTGGATGATATAATTTAGAAATTGCACCAATGCGACCCGCAGCTAAGAGCCAATGTGGATTAAAAGGATCAACACGGTCAAGCGTACCACTCCCGAAGGCTTTCTTGTTACGATTAGCTAATCGTTTAAGGGCTTGAGCTAAAATAGCTACGCTTCTAAAATCGCCAGTTTCAGCTACTTGAAACCCCCTTCCGACAATTATCTTTGCAACTCGAAGAGGGCTAACTTGAAAGTTATTCTTAACCACGTTAATATTAACTTCTTCGCTTTTTTAAATACATGGACGAAGTTGAACAAATAATTCAAAACGCACCTGAAGAAGCGCGGGAAAAGTCGCGCAGTTTTATTGTAAACCACGGGATCGACGCGTTTAAAAAAATCCGCACGCTCGAAGTGTTTAACCTAGAAGAAGCGTGGCAAGCCTTGAAAGATTGCAGCAATGAAGAACTTCTCCTCGTCAGAATGTTAATCCGCGATACGTACGGCATGTCACTTCAAGAAATTGCCGACAAGTTAAAAGAAACCGGCGCTGAAAAAACACGCGCTGCGTTTTTCAAGTTGAAAAGTGAAAAAAAGCGCTTCACTGCAGCTGATGTTTTTAGCACAGCTGCAAATACAGCATAGGTAGCGATTACTCCAGCCGTTCAAAGTTAACAAAAGTAGCTACTTGCCCTTCAGCTGGGTTTTCCATTTCTAAAAAATAGCCGAGTTCAGTAAAACGAGTGAGGCCAATTCGCTTCGCGTCTTCGTCAGTTAAGAACTCTTGGAACTTAACCTCAACAATTTTCACGCGCACTTTGCCCACTTTAACCCTATCGCGATTAAGGAGGTCAATTGGCAAAAGCATCGGGTAAGCCTTGTATCCACCGCGGGCAATCCAGTAATGTTTGCCAACAGCGTATTTTTCAGGCTCGTCAACTTTTAGCGATTCATTAAATTCAACGTACTGCGGCATAGTAAATCACAAACGATTAAGGATTTTCAATCTCGACGTCTTCATTTCCACTGCCCATTTTGCACTGGCAAACAAGGCGCTTTTCTGGCGGCTGGCAGCCAAATCCTTCCAAGGTCATTTTTTCGTTGTCATCAGCTGGAGAAATATTATCTTTTCCCTTGTTTACCGCACTTAAACAAGTGCCACAAACGCCGTTGCGACAGCCAAAAGGAATAGACGAGCCATTTTCATCGCATACATCTTTCAAACTTTTTCCAGCTGGAACGTCGACGGTTAAATTGTCATTCTTGAAAGTAACCCTAGCCATAATTGTAAACCCCCACACAAAAATGGGCAAACCAAGAATAAAAACCAAGCGGCACTCACGCAAAACAAAGCGCATTAATTACACAGAACATTGAATTGGTGGTTTTTACGGTCTAGCTTTTTTCAACGTTGTTCGCTATTTCGCCGGCAAATTCAGAACATTTTAACAACGTCGCGCCTTCGATTTGGCGGTGAAAGTCATACGTCACTTTTTTACTTACAATCGCTTCTTCCATTGCACTTTCAATCAACTTCGCCACGCTACTCCATCCAAGGTATTCAAACAACATCGCTCCACTTAAAATAACGCTTCCAGGGTTAACCTTATCCTGGCCAGCGTACTTCGGGGCGCTTCCATGCGTTGCTTCAAAAACAGCGAATCCAGTTTCGTAGTTTATGTTGCCGCCAGGTGCAATTCCCAAGCCGCCGACTTGCGCCGCAGCTGCATCTGACAAGTAGTCCCCGTTTAAATTTGGAGTTGCAATTACATCGTACTCCGATGGTCGAAGCAACATTTGCTGGAACATGTTATCCGCAATGCGATCATTTATCAATATTTTACCAGCGCTGCTGGCGCCGCTAGCAACAACCGCACTTTCTGTAACTATCTCGCCACCAAACTCGCTTGTTGCAACGCTGTAGCCCCAGTCTTTAAACGCACCTTCAGTGTACTTCATAATATTACCCTTGTGCACCAACGTGACGCTCCTGCGCTTGTTTGCAACAGCGTATTTCAACGCGGCACGCACAAGACGCTGGGAATTCCGCTTTGTCATCGGCTTTATTCCAATTGCAGCGTCGCTTGCAAGTTTACAGCCAAGTTCACCATTGAGAAAACTTACTAGTTTCTGCGCTTTTTCACTGCCGCTTTGCCACTCTAAACCAGCGTAGACATCTTCAGTGTTTTCACGGAAGATAACAATATTCACATCTTGGGGACTCTTAACAGGTGCTGGAACCCCCTTAAACCACTTAACTGGCCGCACGCAAGCATAGAGGTCAAGCTCCTGGCGCAACGTTACATTAATGCTCCTAAAGCCAGTTCCAACAGGCGTAGTAAGCGGCCCCTTAATAGCAACAAAATGCGATTTAATTTGTTCAAGAGTTTCGCTTGGCAATAGTTCTTTGCCGTTGGCAACCGCCTTTTCACCTGCAAGTAACTCAACCCAATTAACTTTTTTCCTTCCACCAAACGCCTTTTTCACAGCTGCATCAAAAACAACACGGGAAGCTGACCAAATATCTGGCCCAGTGCCATCTCCTTCAATAAAAGGAATGTCCACGCTATCAGGAACAACTAATTGACCGCTTTGCATTGAAATTTTCATTTTTATATATCACCAAAACACATTTTTAAACACGTTAAACGTTTTAATAGTTGGTATAGTGTCCCTTATGGAAGAAGAAATAAAAACAACTAAAGAAGGTAAACGACCAAAAACAGGCATTCCCAGCGAAGACCAGCTCTACCTACCGCGCAAAGACACATTGGATGAACTACTGAAAAAACAAGGGGCGATACGCACTAGCACTTCCTGGAGTTTAGAGGATTTGCTTCAATTTGTATTTCCCCAGCGTTATAGATCAGCGTATCACGGCGTAGCAGTTTCCTTCCTATCCGCATTACAAAAAAACGGCGGCTCGCTAACGTCAAGCCAGATTGGCGAATTTGTTGCAAAATCTAAGGTGAGCAAAGCTACTTTTTACAACAAAGTGCTACCGCGGCTAGTGAGGATTGGAATGATAGATAGGAACCGCGAGCCAACAAGCAGCAAAATGACAGTAAAGTGGAGCAACCAATTTGCAATATATTTAGAAAAAATAGCTTTTGAATGGAAACGGTTAGAACCACAGCGGCAAGGATAAAAAGAAACTAATTGAAAAAATAAATTAAAAAAAATAAACGGCGTATTTTAAACTCAACTTATTTTCTCATTATTTTTGTGTTATCTTTAGTTTTCTCAAAACTGTGCGCATTTTTCTCTTTGACTTTACAGCGCCTTCTACATATTTAGTTTTTCGTCTAGTCATGTTAAAATTTCACCTTTTGAAACGCGTACAAGCGATTAGTATAAGTATAAATTAAGCGGCTTCGTTTTAATAACTGTTATGTACCGCAAAATCCTTTCAAGTGCAAAACACCACAAGGTATACAGCCAAGTTAAGACACTTCTAATTGTGTTAATTGCGCTTTTTATCTACGGCACAATTGGCTACTCCGCACTAAAACAAGTTGACCTCCAAACTGGCTTTGTGCTTACGGTTGAAACCTTTGAATTTGTACATCACCCCGAACCCGCAGTAGGAACTAGGATATTCCAAGCGTCCTTGTTGCTATTTGGCGGCGTATTCATGTGGTTCACTATTTGGACGCTGCTTGAATTAACTTTTAAAGGCCAGCTGTCAAAATACTTCAGAGAGGTAATTCACTTGATAAGAGCAGGAAGGTCAAAAGACCACGTTGTTGTATGTGGCGGCGGACGCGTCGGAAGTACAGTGGCAAAACTACTAAAGGAAAAAGGAAAGCAAGTGGTAATAATTGAAAAAGACCACAACGTAGCTGCAAAACTACGCCGCGAAGGGTTTACAGTTATCAATGAAGACGCGTCGCGAGAAGAATCTTTACGAGAAGCCAACGTAGAAAAGGCAAAGACGCTAATAGCGGCGATGTCATCCGGCGAAAAAAACATTATTTTAATCCTAACAGCTAAGCAAATCAATCCCAAAATAGAGATACTTGCACGTACAGAAGACGCTGAACACGAAAAGAAACTAAAAAGCCTCGGCGCAAAACAAGTAATAATGCCAGAAATAGCAGGAGCAAAAGAACTCGCATCATTCATACGGTGAAAACAAACTAAATGCGAATACAAGAAGTTGAAAAATTTCTCCACGACAATAGGCACAAACTTGCAGAACTTAATCGCGCCCGCGACATATGTCCCCTAATCCATAGAGCTGCGAGAATTCCCAAGAATAAATTAGACAAACTAATGCAATTTGAAAGACATTACGACCACATAATGAAAGTAGCCGAAGCTATTGAGCAAGGCAGTGGAGCTATTCCGAGGGAAGAGTTAACTGGACTACTTCAAACGCACCTAGAACAATTAGATACTATTACTGCCGAAATTGGAACGCGTCCAGAACTGGCTAAAAAATGGAAAATCGACATAGAAGATTTACTTGCACATAGGGCTCACTTTTTGGATAAGCTTAGTGAAGCTAACCGCGGTAAACCAGTGGGATTAAGTAGAGACCTAATACTAAACCTCGATGGATTTAACGAATGCATGATAGAGTTACATCTTGGCCAAGAGATGCACGAACGATATCAACAAGAAAGGGATTCATTTTTTCAACACCTTAAAACACTAGTAAACCCACACGACAATTAAAACTTAACAACGTGAAACTTTGCAAGAAGTGAAAAAGTCGGCTTTATTCTTGCATTGCTTTTGTGATGCTTTCTCCAATTAGCTGCTGCAATTTCTCGTCTGAAATAGATAGGTTTGTACAGTCAACGCACTCCGCGTTTGCTTGAAATTCAGTTTTTTTAATTGAGTCAAACTTCACAAATTTCACTTCTTTGCCTCAATTAAAATACAAAAGGAGTATAAAAACTTTCCCTAGAAAAAAAATAACTGGACAAAGAATAAAAGGGCGAAATGTTTAGTTCAAGTTATGAACTTTGCTTTAGGTCTAGTTATAGTAATAGTCGCTGCCTTAACGCCAACAGCGGTAAACGTGTTGAAACAAGCCAAAATTTAAAAAAATGGGCAAAAATAAAGGGCGACCTATGCTCCGCCATGTCAGTTTCTTTTGTAGTGATTCACGCGTAGAAATTTTCAAGCTTAGTCCTAGCAACGCGGTGCAAGTGGAATAAGTATTGCTGACCGTAACCACAGTAGTCGCCAAACTTATGGCTTGCAAAAGCGGTTAAGTCATCGTAACGCATGTTTTTTCGGTTTCCCTGCAGGTTTTTCAAGTCCTCCGCGTAAAAGTCAGCGAGTAGTTTAAACACGTGCGTGTCAACTGGAAAAGCGTTCAAGTGGCCAAGCGAAAATAGGCAAATGCAATCCGCCACCTTTGGCCCAACGCCGGGAAGCGACATCAAATACTGCCTCGCCTCTTCAAACCGCATTTTTTTCAACTCTTCCAAGCTGAACTCGCTATTTGCAATTAACATAGCGCTATTTTTCAAATAAGGAACGCGGTAACCAAGTTTACACGCTTGCAAGTCTTCTTCGCTTGCAGTTGCAATTGCGATGCTAGGTGGAAACGCAAACCCCCCGCTTGCGTTGCCTTTAAGTTTAGTTCCAAACCTTTGCGAGAGTAAATTGACGCGTTGCTGGATCATTTCCACGCTTGAATTCTGCGAACAAATAAAGCTCGCAATTGTTTCCCAAACATCCTGACGCAAGATGCGCAAACCGGGAAACTGCTTCAGCGCAGTTAAGAGCACTTCATCGTTCTCACTTTCAATCACAAGCGACTTCAACACGTTCCCAAGCGAAAACCCAGCGGTGTCAAGGGAAAAGTATTGTGCTATTTTTTCACGAGGAAGGTCAGAATAAACCGCTAAGTGGTCAGGGTGCTGAATTGCAGTTACGCTAGTGCCTTGAATAATGCCTTGCCAAGCTTTTGTGTTTTTTAAATCAATTTTATTCCACGTGAAGCACTGGGCTGATTCAAGCGTGTAATCTAAGTTAAACTCCTGAAACGACAGTGGAAACTCAACCACGTCGCAATTATTTTTCACTATTTGTAAAGTAGAGAACTGCATTTAAGTACCAGCTTGTCAATCTTCACCCTTTCCTGCTTACCCGAATCACGCTCGCGAAGCGTAACATCGCCATCCTTCAGCGAATCGTAGTCAACAGTAATACAGTACGGCGTGCCAATTTCATCGTGGCGAGCATAGCGTTTGCCAATACTCCCAGCTTCATCGTAGTCAACCGCCACGTTAAGCGTTTTTAACGCGTTAAACACTTCCCTTGCCCTTTCAGCCAAGCCGTCTTTTTTCATCAATGGAAAAACAGCGAATTTAACCGGCGCAATTCCGGTTAATAAGC
>JAUYPK010000098.1 GCA_030697615.1 Microcaldota archaeon
TTTGACACTGAACAACGCAACGCACGTGCGCATACCGGCGCTCCGTTGAAATACATGTCGCCAAACAAGGGACTTGTAACTGAAATTGACCAGTATAACCGCGACGTACGTGGTGGAAAAATCGCGCCTAGTCAACAAGCACAACTCTACAGGATGCGCAAGTGGCACAAACGCGCATCTATTTCAAACAGCATTGAACGTAACCTCGCTATTGCATTAACAGAACTAAACCGAGTTGCGAGCCACCTTGGTTTAACCGAGAGTATCCGCGAATCAAGCGCGCTCCTATATAGGAAATGTGTTGAGCGTGGACTTATTCGTGGAAGGCAGATTGAAAGTGTTGTAAGCGCTGTGATTTACGCGATTTGTAGGCAATATGGAATTCCAAGGACTTTAGATGAGATTTCAAATGTTGCTGAGATTCCAAAGAAGGAAATTGGACGCACTTACCGCCTCATTACGCAGGAGTTGGAACTCAAGGTCCCCCTCACAAATCCACGTTTTTACATCAACCGCTTCGTCACTGCGTTGAAATTAACAGGTGACACGCAGACAAAGGCAATTGATATACTTGACCAAGCGTTGAAACGCGGCTTGATCAGCGGCAGGGGTCCAATGGGCGTTGCAGCTGCAACTGTGTACATTGCAAGTGTAATGACTGGTGAACGCAGGACACAAAAAGAAGTTGCTGATGTTGCCGGCGTTACAGAGGTTACAATTCGTAACCGCTACCGTGAGTTGAAAAAAGCACTTGGATTAAAGGTAAGCATTTAATTTTTGCTTACTTATTTTTTACTTTTTAAATTCTTTTTTCTTTTGCTAATTTTTTCTTTTAAATTTTTCATTTCTTGACTGGTTTAACCCACCACAAGGTTTCTGCTTTGTTACCGCCTAAACGGAGTGGGTGTAACTTGAATCCGTGCTGCATTGGCAGCCTACCGTATGTTTCAATTAGTTCAACATGTATTGGTCGATCTGCATTATTGGCACGAGAATGTTCTTCTGCAGTGTTAAATAGAATTAGCTTACATCCACGTTGCTTGGCGAGTTGCTCTAAGTGCTGTACAGCTGCATTTTTCCAACCTTCTAGTTGCCTTGCTTCACGGCTTTTGAGTCCCTTAGTAGCTTGCTCCAAAATATGCACAACAAGCGCTTTGTGTTTTCCTACGTTCGTAAAATGAAAAGAAGCAGAACCGGTAAGTATCTTACGGGCAGTTTCTTCTCCTTTTTTAGCCACGTAGCCAAAATAATTTATTGAGCTCAATTTATCGCTATCTTGAGCATCTAGGTGAACTGGTAGGAGGATTGGCAATTTTCTTGGAATTGACGGTAGAGGTTTGCTGAACCACGTTGGAATTACCTCAGCGTGATCCCAACCAATAAATGGCTCACATTCAGGGTCATCGCTCCTGTGCGGTTTTATTTGCAACGCGTGTACTTCGGCCAGGTTTCTTCGGAGAGCGGCGTTTTTTATCTCTGGGGTTGGTGATAAACCAACTAGTGAAATCACTGCGGGTGCATAGTGCCCGTACGGTTTTTTGAAAATTCCGCGTAATTCATGAAGCGCGTTGTTTCTTTTACGGTTGCTTGGCATATTTCTCAGAATTAATAATAGTTTTAATCTTAAAAAACACCGCCACCTCTCTCGCATTGTTTCTGGGCTTTACTATAAGAGCGCAGAAAGCTGCGAAATAGATGCGTTTGTCTTGAAGCAGTCTGGCGAAAAGTGAGTTGCGCTGGCTTCGAAGCCGCTTTGTTTTATTTTTTCAATGAAACTTGCCAGTTTAGGCGTGCTTACTTTTAACCGCGAGCATAATTCTGGGAGTGAAAAGAAAAGTGGCGTTTCACTTTCATTGCGTAACAATAAAAGAAAATTTTCAAGTTCTCCGCGTTGCTTTTCTGAGTAGAATTTTGAATTAGTTGAGTTTAAGTTTTGCAGGTTTTGCAACGTCTTTTGTATGATTTCTTTTTGTGAATATTTTCCAACCCACAGTGGACCTGCAGTTTTAGTTTCGTTTCCGCAGGAGCAATGGATGATTTTCTCAGCGGATAAACCGCGGTTAGTGCATTTTGTACATAGCCAAGCGTAGCCAATTTGTTTAAAATTCTCATCTGCTTTTTCGCAGCTTTTTTCGCATTGGAGGAAAATTTTCACATAGTGGCCTTCGTACCAAGATACAAGTGGTGTGACTCCGTATTCGTGAAAAGCGCCTATTTTGGCAACCCTTGCAAGAATGATGCGCATTGCTAACTCGTGACAAAAAGCGCAGTTCATAGAAGAAGCTTCGTAGTACCGCTTGCAAGCAGCTTTGTGGCCACCGCATAAATTAGCTAAGTCAGTAAAAGTAAGCGATAGGATAAACTGTTTTTTTCCGCGGCGAAAAGCCGAGTCAAGACATTGTAAAGGCGAACCAAAAGGGTCAAGTTCAATCACGTCGAACACGGGGGAGTTGGCAAGCGCCTGGTTAACGTCCATGTTAAGAATTTTGGTTTTTTTCTGCACTTTGTTAGCGGCTATATTTTTTTTTATAAACGGAACAGTTTTGTTGTTCGCATCACAGAAGATAACTTTTGCAACTCCGCTTTCCTTCAAATAACGTACACCGCGTGCACCGACGCCGCAGAAACCGTCGAACAACAGCGGCTTCGTTATATTAGTAATTTCAAGGCAAGCTGCTAAAAATAGTGCCGAGATGGAGCGGTTGAACTGCATTGCTGAATTGTAAAAAACTTCACAGTGGTGCGGGTCAATTAAACACTGCTTTGGAATAAGAAGAGAAGCGCTTCCTTCGCGAATTGTTGTATTAAGAAGCAGCGTCATTTTATCGCTTGGTTTTTACAATAGTTTACGCTACTTGTAGTTTAGTGCCAACAGCTTGGCCAGGCAAGCCTTTTTCCATCATTACGCGCACTTTGCCGCTATTGCCGTGAGTAGAAGCGATTTTTCCCGGGATTGATTTGCCAGAGGGAGTTGTCCAAACTACTTTTTTGCCAACGAGTTTCGCCGCTTTTTCAGAGCTGTCCACACCCTCTACGTTGACAATAAATTGTTCGCAGTACTCAGTGTGCCTTCCACGGCGGTAATTTTCAATAATTGCATCCATTTAAAAGTAAAACCTCACTAGAATTGTGTCTGCGGATATTGTTAGTATATTAGAATAACCGCTTATAACTAAAGCGACTTACAACATTAAAAACCCTTATGGAACACCCCCTGGTAGAAAGGCGACATACCTCATGAAAATAACTGGACTCATAATAAAAGCAGATTCGCTTAACACAACTCGCTTCTACGTATGCACAGGCAACGAAATGGTAACCGTAGATTCGCATGAAGAGTTGCCAGTTGGAAAACTACTAGAACTAACTGGAGAGTATACTCATTACTTTTTCAAAGCAGAAGAATTCAAAGAAATAAGCGACAAACAATTAGAAAAAAAAGTGGGTGAATTTCTTAAGTTTATATCACCGGAAGCTAAACTTTTCACAGATGCACCAGCACTTTTGCAAATGTCAAATTTATTTGAAAATGCCACTGAAGCAATTGCCAAGGCTGTTTTTGAACTACGGCCAATAAAAATACGCTACGACGGAGATTGCGACGGCATATTAGCAGGCTTAATATTGAAAAAAGGAATTGAAACCTTTGCGGCTAACCGGAAGATTCCGCTTTTTCTACGCTGCCAACAATCAGGAGGCGCGGTTTACAGAGAAAAAGACTGGGAAGAGGACAAGGCGACGTTAATGGAAGGTAGCTTGTTGATTTTGCTTGACCACGGCGGTAACCAGGAAAGTAAACCTAGCCTTGAAAACAGCGCAAAGCGTTTTGAGATAATGGTTGTTGACCATCACCCGCCAGCCCCACTGCATAAACATTACATAATGAACTTCGTCTCTCCATTTAATGTAAAAAACTGCGCCGAACCTTCAAGTTACAACACTGGCATGCTTAGCTTTGAAATCTCGCGACGGCTAGCATTGGAAATTGAAGATACAATTCTCCCTTACCGCTACTATTCAATGCAAGCGGACACTAGCTCGTTCCGCAAAAAAGAATTTTTCCCACAAGCAGTTATTGTAGATTACCTCGCAGTTACCGCAAGCGAGCCACGTAGCCTCGAATACTATGACAAAACTCTTGCAAATAGCAACTTAGTAAATGAACTTTACAGCGAAGAAAAAGTCAAAATTCAAAGCGGACTTGAAAAAGCAATTAGCAAGGCAAAAGTGACTGAAGGAAAAATCAGGATCGTATCTTGTGACGTGAGTGGGATAGTTAAGAAAAACACTTACCCGTCGCTTAGCAAATTGCACAACGCCGTACAAATACGCTTTTCGCAAGATAACCAGCCAACCGCAAGCCTACTGTACACAAAGAACAATCTTTCCTTTCGCGCAAACCACTCAGCTGCTGAAAAAGGCTTTTCTGCAAACAAAATAATACCTGTACTGCGTGAAGAGTTTGGAAACTACGGCTTTACAGGCGGCGGACACAACGTAGCTGCATCAACTCGCTTTCCACAGGACTACGCAAAACAAATCGTTTCAACCGCATTAAAAATGGTGAACCAACTAAATGAATGAAATAAACCAAGTGAAAACAACAAACCAAGCAAACGCAACTAAAGCAACCTCCAGCCAGCCGCCCACAGCGGCTAAAACACCTACACTAAATTCAATTCCAGCTAAATCTGCAGCTGTTCAAAACTTCGAGAAAAAGTTCAAGGTTTACAAACCGAACAAAACCGGCAACGGCGCAGCGTTGCAGTTTGACTTTAACGAGGAGAAGAAAAGCGTCTTTGTAGAAATGGCAAAGCAAACCGGGCCACAGCTATTCGACTGGCAAAATAAACTCAGCTTCAAAATGGCGGTTACCGACATTTCAAAACTACTTCTAGTGTTGGAAGGTAAAATAAAAAACATCGAACTGTTTCACGACCCTTCTAAAGGTGGCTACGCGGTTTCGGCAGAGACGCGTAATTCAACTGTTTCATTTATGAAAATGGACCGCGGATTTTATTTCAAGTTGTCAACGCAAGCGCAAGGCGGGCAAGTGGCAAGCGTTGCAATCCCGTTGAGCGACGACGAAGCGGTTATTTTAAGGATCCTCTTGGAAAAAGCGGTTGAAAAAATATATGGATGGTAACGAATAAAAAATAAATAGAAAAAAAGGAGAACAAAATGGTGAAAATTGGAACGCTGGAAGTTAGGACAGTAAAAACTCCAATGGGAAGAGTCAAGGTAGTAAAGCTTCCTGGACACGAATATCCAATTGAACACTTTTTGCCAGAAAACTATGAAAGAGAAAGAAAGATAGGGTACAATATACTAGGTAAAAGCAGAGCGACTTACGTAACAAGCAGAATAGGCAGCAAACCAACGTTTGTTAAAAAGCAAAGCAATCTTTTTGGACTATCTAGACTTAACCCTTTATCTGAAGTAAGACTGGCAACTCATATAAACGCACTGAATATTCCCGGAATAAAAGCGGAACAACCACTTGCAGTAATCATGCATAGCACAGGAGCACACAGTGCAATATATAGAAAACTAGAGGGAAAAATGCAAACCATGCTCTTTGAACCAACAAATGCCGCGAAAATTAGAATTGAATTAAAAAAGCACGGAATAATAGTAGGAGATTTACAGTGGTTTGCCGACAAAGGCCAAACTACATTGTTTGACTTAGAGTATTTCGGAGTAAGTGAGGTATTGAGAAAAAAGCTTGGACTGAAATAGACAACTGACTAAATCTCCCAAAAATAGCATCTCTTTTGCTTGAACACTTTAGCCCAATAGTGCGCATTGAAATGAACACTTTTGGCTCAAAGTGCAAACACTTTAATGAAACACTTAAACAGCGAATTAAACTCCAGCCCTTCGTATTGACGCCTTTGCTGTTCCCACTGCAATTATCAGCGCTACAAATAGTATTGCTGCGATCCATTGCAACCCGCTTAATCCCATTGCACCTGCTAGAAATAGTCCAGTTGCGCTGTTTGGCTTAACTGGCGCTTGCGTAGAGCGTTGAACTTCATTACCGTTTACGTCTTTTACAACAACAGTCGGCACAACATCTGAATCCCACGTTCCTTTAGTTTTAACAACAGCTGTAAGAGTTTTGCTTTCTCCAGGCACGACATTAACCGGAGGTTGCGGCAACACTTGCCAGTCTTGTGGAATTCCAACAACACTTGCAACTAAACCCACCATAGTGGAGTTGCCAGTGTTCATCACAACAGTCGAATAGTTAAGCAAAGTAACCGCAGAGTCGCTGCATTGCTTCACGTTGAGCTGCACGATTTGTTTATTCACAGCTGCATTACTTGCAAGGTTAATTTCAAGCATTCTAGAACCGGCTGATAAATGCGATGCATCAATGTTAAGCACAAACGGCACACTGTCGCGTGGGCGGATTACAACTTGGTTTGAAACCGCGTAAAGCGAAGGAATTAACACGGTTGCTTGTTCAACGCCGCTTCCAAGGTTCGTAGCTGTTCCTGCGATTACGGTTCCACCACAGTTTTCAATGTTGATAATTTGCGGCATGGTTAGTTGAAGCTGGTGCGTATTTGCAATGTCAAAATAAACTTCTTTAACAGCCGCAACTTGACCACTGCGGATAACTTGTATGGTTGCCCATTGCTTGCCGGCCATGTTTTGCGGGTTAACGGATAGCGCAACTTGTTTTGCTTCGCTTCTTTCAAGCACAAAAGAATAATCAGATAACACTGCATTGAGTGAAGGGTCTGCCACTAATTGAAGGTTCACTAAACCAGGCGAACCTCGGTTTACAACAGTTAAGTATAACGTGCTAGTTTCACCATTAGCAATATTAGTATTTCCAGGTTGGGAGATAATTGCAAGGTTAACTTCACTTGGGTCAAATTGATTGGCAAGCGAAAGCGAACTTGGAGAAATTGAATTGCCATTACCAACAACAACGTTTTGCGGATAACCCGCAACAACTGGAGTACAGTCGCTTCCACGTTGGACATCTAACTCTATAAGTTTCGATGTGCGTTGCGTAACGCCGTTTGAAGTATAGTCTAGGTTAACTGTTTGATAAAACACGCCTTCGCTACACCGGGAAACAGCGAAACTAACTGAAAAGCTCTTGACAGCGCCTGCGGCGACATTTCCATTAGCTGGAGTCACTGTGGTTAACACAGGCCCCGCGGTATTTACAGCAAACACTCCGGCATTTTCTGCTTGGAACCAGAACGTGAGCTGTCCATTTACATTGCTATTCATGTCAACATGGCCAGACGTCGAATATAACGTCAAACCAGTTGCAGTTGCGGTTAACACAACAAGCGCTGTCAGAAACAAAGCTAAAAATTTCATAAAATCACTTAGTACTACTTGTAACTATTAACTGGTGACAACTTATATTTAAAGCTTATGTTTTGTCACTCCTTTCCAGTAAATACATTTATATATTGGGTTCGTGTAAATAACTATAACTAAAAGGAATAGAAATCAATGACCAAATCTAATATAGATAGTTTAAAAAGTTTCAAACCCATTACTAATTCGGGTTTACACTCAATGCCGACTATTTCAAAAAATTCAGACGCAATTTCTAATTTACGCGGCCTCGGCTTAAACGAATATGAAGCTAAAGCTTACTATGCGCTAGCCTCGTCTGCAACATGTACAGCTGGAGAGCTATCAACACGCGCTGCACTTCCAAGACCAAGAGTATACGACGTACTAACATCGCTACAGGATCAGGGATTCGTAGTGCTGCGTCCGGGAAGGCCAGTAAAATATTCAGCTCTTCCAATTACAGAAGCGATTGAAACTTTGAAAAAACAAAAACGCGCAGAATTGGAAAAACAACTAACTCACTATGAAAACGTTTCACGCGAAATGCAGAGTAAAATAAAAGCAGGCTCACTTACAGGCGCTTTTTCAACTGAAGATAACGTATGGACATTGAAAGGCAAAGATGCAATTAACTCTAAACTAGCTTCGATGCTTGCAGATGCAAAAACGCACGTAGTTGTAAGCTCAAGCCAACTAGGCTTACAACAGAAATTCAAAATACACGGTGAATTACTAAAACAAGCACGTAGCCGCGGCGTAAAAATACACATTGTTGCCCCAAAGATAGCACCAGAGGTTACAAGC
>JAUYPK010000002.1 GCA_030697615.1 Microcaldota archaeon
TTGCCACTCCTTGCAATTATAGTGGCGGCTACTCTTGGTCCATTTGCAGAAGAGGTTTTTTTCCGGGGCTTTTTACAGAAGTACTTAGGCGTTTTTATAACTGCAGTTATTTTTGCAGTTCTACACTATGGGTTTGGTTCAGTAACCGAAATAATTGGTGCATTTACAGCTGGGTTAATTTTAGGTTACTGGGTTAAGTATCGCAATACAAACTTGTGGCCTGCTATAATTGCGCATGCACTTTACAATTTGTTAAGCATCTTATTAGTGGTGGTTAAATGAAAATTAGCTTAAACTGCGGTTTAAGGCTTTTCATTTTTAATGTTTGGAGTGGGTTAAAATGAAAATCCTCGGGATTGAAAGCACTGCGCATACTTTTTCCATTGCAATAGCAGAAAAGAAAAATAGAGAAAAAGGAAAAAAAGGGGAAAAAGAAGAAAAAATTAAAATCCTTTCAAATGTCAGCGATAAATATCCGTCAACGTTGGAAGGTTATATTCCTCGAAAACTAGCAGATCACCACGCGGAGGTTTTTTCAAAGCTACTTAAAGAGGCAATTTCAAAAGCAAATATTTCTTTGAGTGAAATTGACGCAGTTGCGTATTCTCAAGGAAGTGGCATTGGGCATTGTTTACACGTTGGCTTCGTCGCTGCCAAGGCGCTTTCTTCAATGTTAGATGTTCCGCTTGTGCCGGTTAACCACAGCGTTGGCCACATTGAAATTGGCAAGGAGTTGTACTGCAAAACTAATGATCCACTTGTTGTTTACGTTTCTGGCGGCAACACTCAGATAATGACACTAGATAAAACCGCTAAGCGTTACCATGTTTATGGCGAGACTATTGACATTGGTATTGGCAACTTCGTAGACGTGCTTGGGCGAACGCTGAAATTAACTCCGCCAGATGCAGTTGGAGTTGTACGTGCAGCTGAAAAAGGAAAGCAGTTCATTGACTTGCCTTACACTGTGCGAGGCATGAACTTAGCTTTTTCCGGCTTGCAAACTTACATTGAAAAGAAAGTACTTCCAGAAGTGGCAAATGGAAAGTACAACGTGGACGACGTGGCGTTTTCAGCTCAGGAAACCGCCTTTGCAATGCTTTGTGAAACAGTTGAACGCGCCTTGTGCCACACTAACAAAAAAGAAGTGCTTTTATGCGGCGGTAATGCTCGCAATCAACGTTTACAGGAAATGCTGAAATCCATGGCAGATGAGCATAAAGTGAATTTTGCAGTTACTTCGTTTGAACATTCAGGCGACCAAGCTGCAATGATTGCGCTCACTGGGATAAAGATGCTTGAAGCAAAGTGTCCAGATTTGAAAAGCACCATTCCGCGCCAACGCTTCCGAACAGACGCAAGTTGTATCTGCTGGTGAAAAAAGAAAATGAAAAATAAGACAAGAATATTGAAATTATCAAACAAAGCTGCTGTAGATGTAGCTGTCGCTATTCTCCGCAGCGGCGGCGTAGTTATCCTGCCAACCGAAAGTTCTTATGGGATCGCTGTTGACGCCACCAATGCAGTGGCCGTTGCAAAGGTTTACCTCTTGAAAAAACGCAGCGGCGGCAAGTCCATGCCGGTAATTGTGTCAAGCGTGGCAATGGCGAAGAAGTTCTTTAACTTGAACAAAACCGCCTTGAAGTTTTGCAAGTTTTTCCCCGCCCCGCTAACTTTAGTAGTGAAGCAAAAGCGCGGCAAATTAGCGCGCAATATTTCCAGCGACGGAACAGCTGCATTCCGCGTTCCGAAGAGTAAATTTTGCCGCGACGTTTCGCAGCGGTTAGGTCGGCCAATCACTTCAACCAGCGCAAACATCTCCGGAAAACAACCTGTGTTTTCAGCTGTTCAAGTGAAGCGGCTATTTGGTGGAAAAGTTGAATTGATTGTTGACGCGGGGAATTTAAAAAAGCGGAAGCCGTCAACCATTGTAAGCTGCACTGGCGAGAAGCCAGTTGTATTGAGAAAAGGTGAATTCATTTTTAATGCATGAAATTCAAAAGCGTGAAACTCCTCCAACTCTAGCCAGGCCTTTTTTTCCAAATAAGTTTAAGCGCCCTGGAAAAGACTGGCTCAACCAAAATGATAGGCCAACGCTAGCGGGTAAGGTTATACCGGTTATTTATGCTGGCATTGTGATGAGAAAGAATCCAATCCGCGTAAATAAAGATGAATTGCTAAAACAGTGCAAGAAAGCTAAGGAAGATTTCAAGCGATACATCGCGCAAGTTAATTCGAAAAGAACCTCTAAATTTTCATATTCAAGACGGCTTGGAGATGCGGTTGGGTTTCACCACGATAATAGGAAAAATCCCAGCCATGACCATTTGCTATTTTTCCACCACCCACGTGCAGAAGTATTTGTTCCCGCAAAGGCATATGTTACCCTTTTAACAAGTGAAGCGGATCATAGCCATAAGCATTTTGTTGATTTGTGCCAAGCACTTTACGATGCAGGGGTTCATTTTGTTGCAAAGGGAACTACTCCTAAAGGCACATTGGAACGCACAGACAACTTGATTTTCTATATAGATAGACCCCACAGGGCTAAAGCAGCTGAAGTGATCACTCATTTTCTCACTATTAACAAAATTGCAGAAGGAAAAGTTCCAGGTTCAATTGCTTCGCATGTTTCGGGTTTGTCGTGGGCAAGAGAACCAACCCGCGAAGAAGGGAAATTATGGCAAAAAATAACGGGGTCCTCTATTGAGTGGAATAATATCGGGTGGAACGGTGTACAAGCTGCTCTGTTAATTCCAGCTTTTTTTGAAGCAAATGCAGCTGCACATAGGCGAACAGGAAACTTCAAAATGGCCAAGGTTTTCAATGACGAAGCTGCTAGAGTGCGTAGATTAATAGAAGAAAGCGGCGTCGTTCGCTAGATTCTCCTCTAATACTAAGCTTTTTATTCTCTTTTTCGCCATGTTTAGTTAAGCGTGTTGGGGGCGTAGGCGAGGCAATCAAGTGATTTTTAGCTCGTAGAAGTATCGCGATAAAAAACGCAGTAAAAAAGGTGTAGGGTGTGTTTGAAAAATGAAGACTAAATTATACCAGTTTATTTTAAAAGAGCGTGAAAAAACTGCAAAGGTTTTAGAGCAAGTTGCCGGCGTTTTACAAAACGGTGGTGTAGTCGCAATTCCAACTGAAACTTGCTACTCACTTGCAATTGACTCTACTAACGTAGATGCGCTGGAAAAGCTCCTTGCGCTTGGAGTTGTTCCTGGTTTAACTAACCCAGTTATTGTAAGTGACTTACGCATGGCAAGAGAATACATGGCTGTAAACGAATCAGCTGAAAAGATTTGCCATTCGTTCATGCCAGGGCCGGTCACTTTAGTAGTTGACGTTTCTAGCGACTCTAAATTTGCACCTAAATTATTTCCCCAAGGCGCTTCTTTTCGCATTTCGTCAAACGTTTTCACACGCGCACTTGCCAGCGAATTAGGCAAGCCAATAACCGTTGCCATTCTTCCAAATACCCCCGTGTACAAGCTAAAAGAATTACAGGCGATGTTTGACACTAAACTTGACGCAATTGTAAGCTCTGGAGACTTGCCATCAGTCATGCCGTCTACTGTGGTTGACATGCGTAAAGAAACTCCGTTGCTCGTAAGGCAAGGGCCAGTTCCATTCGAAGAAATAACCCGCGTAGTCGCAGTTATACCTGCGCCTGTAGGTTAAAACAAAAAGAGGCTTTTTAGGGTTTTCAAAAATGCACGGCGCAGAAGCAATTGTTATAAATTGTAATTTCCTTTCAACTCCAGCAGTTGCCAAGCAAAGGCTACCAAAAGCTTACCGCGTCGAACCACTTGACTCAAAACTACGCAAAGAACGCACTAAACTAGAAGCAAAAATAATGCACCGCGCTAAATCCACCGGAACGCTATGTCCACTTGTTTTAAACGTCGACCTTGACAAATGCGAATTAATACAAACCAGACTAGACGGCGAAAAACTCGTTAGCTATCTAGAGAAAAACTCTAATGATGCTGATGCAGCTGTTCTTCAAAACGCAGGTGTTCAACTCGCTAAACTACATTTAGCTGGAATTAGCCACGGCGATTCAACAACTTCTAACTTCATGGTAATGGGTGGCGGTGCAGTTGCTGTTTTTGACTTTGGCTTGTCGCAATTTGATGCTTCGCTTGAAGAGCAAGCAATTGACTTGCTGTTATTTTCCAAGAGTGTTTCGCAACAACAGTTTAAGCATTTCACTAAAGGATACGGGAAAGAACGTGGGAAAAAAGAGACGCAAAAGCTATTAACCCAAGTTGCAGAAATACAATCCAGAGCTAGATATGTTGAACGTTGAATTGTTACAAATACTCAATAGCCTTACTGCGTTAGGTTCCCAGCAGTGGTTTCTCTTTGCCTTGGCAAGTGCAGTTATAACCGCCATAATTGCAGTGATGGAAAAACGCCTCTTGCAACATGAGCATACGTTGACATTTTCAGCTGGCCATGCGTTGCTTGCGTTTTTGTTATCATTGCCGCTTTTATTTTTCGCCGACTTTTCCAAAGTGACGCCGTTTATTTTAGTTATGATGTATTTTGGGATGTTTGCAGCAGCTGGCGCGTTTTGGCTTACAGCTAGAGGGGTAAAGCATTTGGAAATGTCAATTTCAAGCCCGTTGACAGTTGTTAACCTTGCGTTTATTCCGTTCCTCGCGTTTTTCTTCCTTGGAGAACGGCTTTCATTGCAACAAGGTGCAGGCATTTTCCTCATTTTTATCGGCGTAGTTGCACTGGAGTTCTTCCAACATAACTCTAAACTCTTCCGCTTTTCCGACCTACTTCGGGACAAGTACCTAGTGCTTACGATTATTGGCGGTTTGCTTTACGCAGTTACTGCAATTGTTGATAAAGTCAGCCTTTCAACCCTTGACCCTTTTACTTATTTGGTAATTGCGCATTTCTTTATTGCTATAAACAGCTTGTTGATAATGGCTTTTCTTGACCACGAGTTTAAAAAAGATCTAAGGCAGTTGTTCTCACAAGATGCCAAAACTGTGTTTGTGGTTTCGCTGCTTTCTATTGTGCAGCGGCTTTCGCTCGCGTTTGCAATTCAAGGCGCTTTTGTAAGCTTGGCAGTTGCGGTGAAGAAGCTCAGTTCGCTTTTTGCAACGATTATGGCCGGCAGGTTGTTTCATGAGCGGCACATTGTGCAAAAGACGCTAGTTTCCCTAATTATGATCGCAGGCGCAGCGCTGCTAGTTTTGTCGTAGTTTTATCTTAAACGCTTATAGTAATAGTGCTCTCCATTAAGAGCAGCTAAATGTGTAAAACCTTCTTTTTCAAACTGTGCTTTTCTAGCAACATGGTGCTCGCTGCTTTCATTAGTCCCACCATACGCTACCTTACAGCCAAGCTGACGTGCATGTTCAATTCTCCTTGCGGTTAACCGTTTAGCGATTCCACGCCGTCGAAAATCCGGGTGAACCGCTAAATTTGAAAGAAAATAATTCCCAGCACCAATGTGCCGTTGTATTTCTTCAACGTGGCTAACTTGCAATGGCGTGTTAAAGCCGCCGTTTGCAACTCCCACTATTTTTCCTCCGCTTCGTGCAATGAAAACGTGAACTCTATTTTGTCTGGTTAAATCAATATCTTGAATCATTCGAGTTAAGGTAGCTTGCCCGTGGTACTGTTTTCTAAATGTACGTAAAAGAAGCTGCGCTGTTTCCCTTACGTCAAAAGGATTATCGCGGTTTAACTCTTCAATTACAACTTCAGCCACGTTTTTGTTCCAACCCTTTTTTGTAATAAACGCGGTTTGCAGCTTCGTCTGCGTGGAAGCGGCGAAACCCTTGTTTTGTAAATAGCCCAATTACGCGCCTGCTTTTTGGATGCGTTTCGCTAAAAATTGCAGTGCATTTTTCTCCGCGTGCGTTTTCTTCATGTGCTAAGTGTAATGCCAATGCAATTCCTTTTCTAAGTTTACGATGGTCAACTGCAGTCACATCAAGGTAGTAGTGTTTTCCTTCGCCTAATTTTGCCAATACTTTGCTTGGAGTTATGGTGGAGTGGTTTATTTGTCCAGCTGAAACGCCAACTATGTTGCCTCGTTGTTTTGCAACGTATACTTTTGTACCTGGCGAGCGCCAAGATTCCACAACATGTGACCAACCTAACGGTGCTTGCCGCATGTTCCAAGGTGGCTTGGCAAAACCCCTAGATAAAATTTCCTGCACCCTAGCCACATCAGCTTCACTTCTGAAATTAAGCTCTTCAACATTAACGCGCATGATTCTATCGCTAAACTCAGGAAGGCGAATTTTTTAAAGCCCTAGGAGTTCAGCTGGATTTTTGACAATCATTTGCCTTATTTCTTCAACGGTAAATACTTCTTTTGTTAGCTTTTCGCAGAAGTCAAGCATAAGAATTGAAGGTGCTGCGCTGAAAGCTTGTCCTCCATCGGTTGATAAAATTACCTTGTCGCAGCCGACTTTTCTAATTTGTTCTACAATTTTTGATAGTGGAATATTATCAATTGCGTTCATTGACCTAGGCACTTCTACAAATGCGCCTTTATCCGCTAGCTTTTTTTGTACTTCTATTGGCATATCTATGCGCTGGTAAATTGGATGAGTTAGAACAACGGGAAGTTTCATTTTTAGTGATTCAAGCGCTAGCCATTCTGCTTCTTGCCACGATAAGTGGCCAGTAGCTACTATTCCATTATGTTTTTTAATAGCTTTTAGTACGGATATTGCGGTTTGCTTCTCTTCTTTACTTGATACGCCTAGTCCTTTAATTTCACTAGATTTTCTTGCAGTAAACTTATTTCCTATCCATTCTGGTGGTACTTCCCATTTGCTCTTTGACAAGAAATTTCGCGCGTGTATTGTGGGGAACCAAACTACAAATGGAGTCTCATGT
>JAUYPK010000006.1 GCA_030697615.1 Microcaldota archaeon
GGTTTTGTCGACGGTGCAATTGGCGACCACGTTTTCTTTTTCAACCAAGATAAGAAAAGCAACGAAAAGTTAATTCTTGACCAAGCTGGCGACCTTGCAAGTTTTTACAATTTAATGCTCACATCCGATAAAACGGGCGGACTAATTATCGGCGGCGGAATTGCAAAACATCATTTAATCGGCGCGGCAATTCTTAGAAATGGCTTGGATTACGCGGTTTACTTATCAACTGGAACGCAGTACGACGGTTCGCTTAGCGGTGCGCGGCCAACTGAAGCAGTTAGTTGGAATAAACTAAAAGACAAGAAGAAAAGCGCGTTTATTGAAGCTGAAGCCACGCTTGTAATGCCACTGTTATGTCTTGGGTTGCTTGGCTAGTTCTTAATGTTTTCGAAAGTTTACTCTCCTCTCTGCGCAAATTCGTTCAAAAGTTTTACTATGTTTTTTATTTACCTGAATGTGTACTTCCGGTGGCTTGCTTTGTGGTCCAAGGCCTTTTAAAACCGAAATCTTACCCCATGGTAAATCACCGCTAAGATAGTGTTTTCCCCATTCGAAAGGCAGGCCGTGTTCCCTTTCAATAACTCTGCGCAACCTATCTAAATTTGGTCTGGTTCGATTATTCAATAAAACTTTAATTGAGTGCCCTTGCAGTGTTTTTTTTACTATAACTTGAAACCTGCTCGAATGCTCTCCTGTTAAAAAGTCAACTATTTTTTCTAGCGCTTCTCTTGACATATAACAAGTATTGTTGTAACTAACTTTTTAACCTTGTTTGCTTCCATATTTCTGTTGAAATTATATTTATGTCTTCTTTACACTGGGCTGACCAACTAGCTGAAAAAATAATCGAACGTAGCCACAGCGAGAAGCGAGTTCCAAATGTCAAGTGCCAACAAACCCCATCAGGCGGAAAGCACATTGGCAACTTAAATGACGTGTTACGTGCATATTTTCCATACAAATCCGTAATTGAAAAAGGCGAAAAATGCGAATTTATACACATGAGCGACGACAGGGATCCATTAAAGGATATTCCTGCAAAGCTAGCTGACCTAGAGGCAAAGTGGCACGACGCTGCAAAGTTTCCAGAGTTGAAAAAATTCTACGGCCAGCCGCTGTTTAAGGTTCCAGATCCATTCCAATGTTGTGAAAGTTACGCAAAGCACTTTACAATTGTTTGGATGAACGGTCTCCACGAGATTGACGTTAAACCAATTCTCCATTATACTGGCGACGTTTACAAGCAAGGTAAGTTTGACCCTTACATAAAACTAGTTTTTGAAAAACGCGAAATAGCTGGAAAAATTGTCTCTGACTTACAAGCGTCTAAAGACACTAGCTATATTCCATTCGACGCCTTCTGTCCGCAGTGCAGCGTGCTGGCAAACATCGACGACTTTGACATCAAAAATAAAAAAGTTCACTTCACTTGCGGCGGTAAGACAATTAAGCAAAAGAAAGCTGAAGGTTGTGGCTACGAAGGCTGGCAACCATGGAGTGAAGGAAAGTTACAGTGGCGTTTTGAATGGCCAGCACTCATGTCAATTTTCCACACTACGTTTGAGCCATTTGGAAAAGACCACGCCGAAGGGTCTTGGAAGAGCGTAATGCGCATAATGCCAGAAATTTTCAATACAGTGCCACCAATCCCATTTGTATATGAATTTTTCCTCGTTAATGGCGAAAAGATGTCCGCGTCAAAAGGCAACGTTTACATTGTGCAAGACATGCTGAAAATAATCGAAGCGGATGTTTTCAAATTTTACTACGTAAAGCGGCCAGAAAAGCAACGCGACTTGGACCTTACAAAAATATTCCAATTAACTGACGAGTTTGACCTTAGCGAACAAGCGTTTTTTGGCAAAGGTGAATTGCAAAGCGAAAACCGCGAGGAAAACGCAAAACGCATGTACGACTTAGCAGTTTCAAACCCACCAAAGAAATGTCCGAAGCGCGTTTCGTTTGCATTCTGCGCTGCGCTCTCACAATTAATGCCACTTGATGCGGCTGTTGAGAAGTTAAATGAGTTGAAGCACATTGAGACAAAGCAAGATGCTGAACTTGCAATGCAGCGGCTGTTAGTTGCAAAAATCTGGTCTGTAACTTACGGCGGGGAACATAAACTAGCAATTTCTACTGCCGAAGAAGCGGTTGAACGGAAAAACGCTTTGAGTGAAAACCAGCGAAAAGTATTGTCAGAATTTGCAGCTGTAATTGTAAGTGAAGCAGACGAAACTAAGCAGATGGAAAAAATCCGCGAGATATGCAAAGCGAATAACCTTGCGATAAGCGATTTCTTTGCCGCTATCTATGCTGTGCTAATTGGCAAACCGCGTGGGCCAAAGTTATTCACATTGATTTCAGTTATTGGTAGGGAAAAAGTGGTTTCTCTAATTGATAGTAGTGGTGCTTAAAACGTCCCTATTCTAGTTTTAAATGTGTTTGTCTCTATTTAGGTTTAAGAGTTACTATTTATGCAGCCAGAGCTAAACATCGGTGTAGTTGGCCACGTTGACCACGGCAAGACAAGTCTAGTTTACAACTTAACTGGTGTACTAACAGATACGCACAGCGAAGAAAAAAAGCGCGGTATTACGATTAAACTTGGCTATGCAGATGCAATTATTTACAAGTGTACTAAATGTAGCGAATACGGCACTGTAGAAACTTGCAAGAAGTGCGGTGCAAAAGCTGGTCAACAAGTTAAAAAAATCTCTTTTCTAGACGCGCCTGGACATGAAACGTTAATGGCAACTGTAATCGCTGCAAGCAGCATTATGGACGGTGGGCTTTTTGTAATTTCAGCTGCTGAAAAATGCCCGCAGCCGCAGACAATTGAACACTTAATGGTTTTAGAGGCGAGTGGGATCAAAAATATTGTAATTGCACAGAATAAAGTTGACTTAGTTACAAAGGAACAAGCTAAACTTAATTATAAGGAAATAAAACAGTTCATAAAAGGTTCCTTGTTTGAAAATTGCCCAATTATTCCAGTAAGTGCTTCAACTGGGTTAAACACTGGTTTTCTCCTGCAGGCGCTTGTTGACAGCATTGAAAAAAGGCAAAGTGCAGATGC
>JAUYPK010000010.1 GCA_030697615.1 Microcaldota archaeon
AAAAACAGAAAATGCTTATTTTTAATTTTGGTTTATTTATTTTTTTCTAGTTATTTTTGATGGCATAAACGCTTTTTCGCCTAGGGAGACTGCTCTTGCAGCTAAGTATCCCTCTAGAACCGGAACTAAGTCCGGTCGTTCAGCTGTAAGTTTTGGAACATATGTACTTTGAATTGTTTTTAGGCTAATTGGATTAAACGGAATTCTGCCGCGCGAAGCTGTACGAACTTTATCTTTATTTATCCCTAGTCTTTTGGCAATTTTATTAACGTTATTGTTCGGAGAAATACGCGGCTCTTTAGTTAATTCGTGTATTATTTCGAGCCAAGTAACTAGTTTATCGAATGTATGTTGATTTTGGGGATTTAATTCAGTTACTTTTTTGGCCTGTCCTAAAAGCATTAGTCTAAGTTCTTCCGGAAGTTCCATTTTTTCTAAAGTGTTACCTACTAATTTTGAAGCTTTTGAAGTTAATTGAAAAGATAATTCAGTTCCACCATTTAGCGAAACACGCGATATTGTTATTAGTCCGAAACGGGCTAAATTTTTTGCATTATGTATGATTGATTGCCGGCTAAATGTTGATTTTGGATTGCCGCGTATTTTTCCCATTAAATCTTCTGGCTTTTGCAGTTCTACACATTTTGCGGCTCCTCCTTTTTCGTGTAGTGCCTTAAGAAGTCGAAAAGCTGCATTTTGTTCTGGAACTGTAAGGTGTTTAGTTTCGGGGTTTAATGCATGTTCTTCGTGCAAATATGGAAAAGTTAAACCACCTTCTTCTGAAACTACTAACGGCAGCTTTCTTACTAGCCCCATATGGTCAAGAATTGCTAAACTGGTTGTTGGAATTACTCCAAACCTAGGATTAATTTTGAGTTTTTGAGCTATTTCAATTCCTGTCAATGGCTTCTTTTCTGCGAGTAACATATCGTGAATTCGTTTTAGTGCACTATTTCTTACGGTGCTTCCAACATTCATGAGGCTTCCATTTACAACTGAATATTTTTTATTTAAGGCGCGTGCAGTATTTACATATTGGTGTAATTCTGAGGTAAATCCGTGCTTAAAAGCAAGTATTGCCGCTAACTCATATGCGTGTAGTTTTCTCTCCCCTAATTTAGCTAGGGTGGTTAGTATTTCTCTTTGGCGTAAAAGCCTTACTCTCCGTGCTTCATTTGTAGTTTCTGAAAAAGCAGCTTCGTTTTCTCCAAGTATTTTTGCTACTTTCGCACTATGTTGTTTTGCTGCATTTTCCAGCGCACGTTCAGCAGACGCAGTAGTAACTCCTCTACCGAACCTACCTTTTCCTTCGAGAACTAACTTAGCTGTATGTTCAGTTGAAGTAGCGGTTCCATATCCTGGGACGTGTTTTAAATTTGATAAATACATATGCGTACTTTAATAGGAAATTATCCATAAAAAGACAAGGGCTGTTTGATCTATTGGTTTTTTATAGTGGAGATTCCCAATTCTTCATACTAAGTATGAATATTTGAGTGCGAGCTTTTATCTTCATGTTTTGCATTAGTGATAAGTCTATGAAAGTACGTAAAGCAGTTATTCCAGCCGCTGGGTTTGGCACGCGCTTTTTGCCAGCTACAAAGGCAATGCCAAAAGAAATGCTGCCAATTATCGACAAGCCGTCGATTCAATACGTTGTTGAAGAAGCAATAGCAGCTGGCATCGAAGATATTGTCATCATCACTGGCCGCGGCAAACACGCTATTGAAGACCATTTTGACAAGAGCATTGAACTAGAGCATTTACTTGAAAAGAATAAGGATTTTGAAAAACTTGAAAAAATTTCCGAAATTGCAGAGTTGGTGGACATCCACTATGTTCGCCAAAAAGTACAACGTGGCTTGCCAGACGCAATTGCAGTTGGCAGAAAGCACGTTGGCGACGAGGCCTTTGCAGTGCTTTACGGCGACGACATTCACTTATCCACTAATGGCAAACCAGCAATTAAACAAGTTATTGAATGCGCTGAAAAATACAATGCAAGCGTGTTCGGTGTTACTCCTACTAACGAACCTGAGAAGTACGGCGTAATAAAAGGCAAAGAAGTTGAACCAGGCGTTTTTGATCTAGAAGACATTGTTGAAAAGCCAAACCGCGAAAATGCACCGACGAATTTAGTTAACTCTGGTCGCAACGTGTTTACCCCGGAGTTTTTTGAAGCTGTTGAACGTGCGCCGATTGGTAGAAAAGACGAGAAGCACATTGATGCGGTTGTGCGGGAAATTATGAAAAAGGAAAAAGTTTACGCTTGTGAGCTAAACGCAAAGTGGTACCCTGTTGGTGATAAGTTTACATTTGTAAAGACGACAATTGACTTTGCGTTGATGCACGAAGAAATGGCGCCAGAGATTAGACGCTATATGCAAGAAGTGCTTAAAAAATAATATGTATATTTTTGTGTTTGTAATTGCAGCTAGTAGCTAACCAGGTTGTAAAACGCAAGCACTCCAATTGAAAGTATTATTTGACTGCCGATTAGTAGGCAGGCGACTTGTTTTTCTGTAAAACCTTTTTTCAACCCAAGCCAATAAGGCAATTTCATTGCAACGTGCGTGAGGGAGTATATTTTTTCGTAAGGCGCTTTTAGTGTGCCGTCTTTTTGTAAGTCGCCGTAAGACCGCACTTTAAACCTTCCACGTAGCTTGAGAAAAGCTTCAATTATCCATGGAATAAATAAAAGAATGCCAAGCTTTTCAGCATTCCCTATAACTATTGCGGAAACAATAGCTGCGCCTGCAAAGTAAGTAAGTGAATCGCCTGGAAACATCTTTGCAGGAATCCAGTTGAACTTCAAAAACGCAAGCAAAGCAGCAGCTGCACAAAATGCAATGACTGCGCCTTCTATTGAATTGTGCTGTAGGAGAAACGCGCCAATTGCAGTTAGCATAACCGCTGCCATTCCAGCTTCAATTCCATTTATTCCCGCAAGCATGTTCGTAGCGTTGGAAACAGAAACTACTGCCAACGGCACTAAGACAAGCGGGTACCATTGGCCTAGCTGGACTACGCCAAGAAGTGGAAGTGCAACTTGGCTTG
>JAUYPK010000103.1 GCA_030697615.1 Microcaldota archaeon
ATGAAAGTTGTGAAGGCTCGCATTGTGCGCTGGCGCTTATACGCTGCGTTGTAGTGCCTTGGTTGAACAGCGTAACTGTAAACGAACCACCGGTATTTGTATCTAGCGTCAACGCGTTGTTGTAGTCAATGTTTATCAAGCCACACGTGGTGGAAACCGCGCTTGTGGCGGTTACGAGTAATAATAGTGTAGCGAGAAATGTCCAAACGCGAGTTTTAAGAGTTGCCATATTGAAACGCTTATTTCTTGTGTGTTTCAAGGCTTTTAAACATAAGCAAATAACCCGCGTGCATTGAAAATGCGCGTTTTTTATAGTCGCTTGCAGTACATTTTTTCATATGGTGCATAATGTTTGTTTTCTCTCTGTAGTTGTGCCTACGCTTAACGAGTCGCTGAACATTGGCCGTACGTTGCGTTACATTCGCTGTACTGATCCTTTAGCTGAACTTATAGTTGTTGACGGTGGCTCTACAGATGGTACAGTTGAAATTGCAAAGAAATATGCGAACAAAGTAATTGTTAAAAAAAGCAAGACAATCGGTGCTGCACGCAACGTTGGTGCAAAAGCTGCAAAAGGAGAGATTATCCTTTTCGTAGACGCTGACACTATTCCGCATATGGAGTTCTTTGACAAGATTCGTACAATTTGCGCACGTGACCACAAAGTAGTTGGAGCAGGCTGCCTCATCATGCCGCGTAACGTAAATTTTTTCGAGTCGCTGTTCTTCTACTTTCTTAATTTTATCGTTTACTTGTCGGTTCAGATTGGTAGACCTGCAATTGCTGGGAGTTGCGTTGCTTATCGCCGTAAAGCGTTTTGGAAAGTTGGCGGCTTTGACGAAGAAATGGTCGCAAGCGAGGACCAGGATCTTTGCAACCGCATTGCAAGAGTTGGCCAGGTGATTTTTTCCCCACGTATTGTCGCTTATACTTCTCCCCGCAGGCTGCGCGAGTTAGGTTTTTTCGGCTTGCTAATTGACTGGGGCAAAACGACGTTTAACTTCTTACTCGGCATAAAAAACAAAAAATACCGGCTAACTCATGAAGTGCAGTAAGGAAAAAATAAGAAAAGAAAAAAACAGTAAAAAATAAAAAAATAACTAACGGTACTAAGGCGTGAAAATATTTTAAATGAAAAAACCAATTGTAAGTATTATTGTTCCCGCTTTCAACGAAGAAGAGCATCTACTGCCTACTATTGCCGCTATTCGTAAAAGTATTATCTTTTCAAAAATGCCAGCTGAACTTATAGTGGTTGACAACAACAGCGAGGATTCCACTTTAAGCGTGGCGAAAAAACTTGTCGACCGCGTTTACAGCGAAAAGATACGCGTAATTGCAGCTGTTCGTAACACTGGCGCAAAATATGCAAAGGGAAAGTACTTAATTTTTGTCGACGCTGATACACTGGTACCGCGTGAACTTGTGGTAGATTTTGTTTCTGCTATGGAGCACGGTGCAGTTGTAGTTGGCTGTAAAGTTATGCCGCATCCGGTGAATATATTTGAAAAAATAGTGTTTAAGTTTTTCAACTTGATTTTGCGCTCTTCCGTGTTGCACGGCGCAACGTTTTCAGGCAACGCAGTTGGCTATACTAAGAAAGCGTTTGAAAAATTGAAAGGGTTTGACGAGCAGCGTGTCGCAAGCGAAGACCATGACCTTTCGAACCGCGCGTCAAGAATAGGTAATGCAATTTTTCTCAATAACGTCACTGTGCTTACGTCGAACCGGCGCATTGCTAACCTTGGCTTGTTATGGGTAGTGATGGGGTGGGGTAAAACGACGCTGTTTTACTTGTTCGGCGTGCGGCGGAAGAAGTATAGAATTACTCGTTGAATTTGCTGAGTTTTATTTTCAGCAGCTTGTTTAACCGTTTAATCCAGAGTTCTGGTTGCTTTGTTGCTTGCAAGCGTCTTAATTTTTCTAAGTGTTTTGCCAGCGGTTTTCTCTGCATTTGTTTCAACTTAGCAGCAAGTTGCCTTTGCAGCGTAATTACTTCTTCGAGCGAAGTTTTTTCCTTTTCATGGCCGCTTGCAATTGCTTTTTTATAAACTGCAATTGTCTGAGTTGCAATTTTGTGCCAGTTGAAATTCTTTTCTGCTGTTTTCCTGCTGTTTACGGCCATTTTCCTCATTTGTTTTGGATTTGCAAGTAGCTTGTTCAACGCACTTGCTAGTTTCTTGGAGTTCCGCATTGGTACAACCATTCCATTGCGGTTATTTTGAATTAATTCCGGCAAACCGCCTGCGTTTGTTGACACAACTGGTAAACCTGACGCCATTGCTTCAAGCGCTGCGATTCCGAAAGTCTCCCACACTGATGGCATTGCGTAAACGTCGCTTCCGCGGAGTAGGTCATTTAACTTTTTGCGGTTGTTCTCCTGGCCGTAGAACACAACGCTGCCACTAATTCCAAGTTTGGCAGCTTGTTTCTTCAAGTTTTTCAATTCAGTTCCAGTGCCGATGAGTAAAAGTTTTGTAGTTGGAAAACGTTTCAACACTTGTGGCATTGCCGTTAGTAAATAGCGCAACCCTTTTTGTTCAATTATTCTACCAACCCACACTAAAAGCGGATCACTTGCAGCCATGCCGAGTTTACTCTTAACCGCTGGATTGTGCTTGGTTGAAAACTTTGTGGCATTTATTCCGTTGTAAATAACTGTGAACTTCCGTTTGTCGAGTCCGTATTTTAATACGTCGTTTTTAGTCCATTTGCTAACTGCAATGAGTTGGTCAGCTGCTTTGAGTACGTTTATTCCAATTGCGGTTTCATACGCGCTTCCAAACAACGTGTACGTTGGGCTAATCCCATTTGGCCGAGCGTTATGTACCGTTAACACTAATGGTTTGTTGGTTTCGTTACAGTGCTTACGTACTAGTGTAAAGTCGGGGAACCATCGATCATGGAGATGAAAGAGGTCAAAGTTTTCTTTTTCGTCTATTTCTTGCAAGTAGGTTAAAAACTCTGGGCACAGTACAAGCGGCGGCGGGTAGAAGCCAGGTATTTTCACTAGTTTAGCAGGCACACGGTGGACAATAATTCCGCTCATTTTTTCAGTTTCAGGTGTTCCTTTTAGCCTCGCTGTAACGGCGTGTACCTCAACGCCTTTTTTCACCAGCGCTTCGCCAAGTTCAAACATGTGGTTTTCAGTCCCGCCTTTAAACGGGTAAAACAACGCATTAACAAAACAGATTTTCATATTCAGCACTACTTTTATTCATTGAATGGCTTTTCGTATATGTTGTCATGATGGTCGTAGTCGACAAATTTAACTGTTTTTTCTTGTTCAATTATTCTAAACGCAATGACGAAAGAGCCAACGTGGGCGCGCCTATAGTGTTTTAATTTGTTGCTCAAAGGCTTGTAATGCTCGGGATTATCTATAATCTCAGCCATTATTTTCTTGACTCGTTCGTACAATGGCTGGTCTTTCTTTCTAAGTTTTTTCATGGTTTCTAGAAAGTGATCGCTATGTGTAATAAGGTAGGTCAAGGTAAACGCCACCTAGCTAGTTTCGTCCATGTGTTTTTCCATTTCTTCAAGGTTCTTAAAAGAATGAGTTTTGCCCTTTTCAATTTCTTTCAGCTTTTCTGCATAATTTGGCTTAACTCTATGTACATCTTCGCTTATCTCTTCAAGTTCACGTTCAATTCCTTCAAGCTTCTTAAAAACCATTTCTAAAGTAACATTTGCGTACTGCATAGCTTCTTTTCACCAGTATTACTAGTAACTCTGCTCCGCTTTTAACCTTTTCACAGGTACATTTGTTCTATTTTTGGAACTAATCTGTTAAAAACAACGCATTAACAAAACAGATTTTCATTTTTTAAAACACTCGTGTGCTATGTTGGTTCATCTATTGGATATTCTATATAATCTGCGTAATTGTTATATTCTTCTGAACAGTCTGCAACAAGTTTTGCGTCTGGAAATATTCTAAGAAATTCACATATAAGAATATTCGTTGTCAGTCGGTCATCTAGGAGGTAAGAAGCGTCTTCGTAGAATGTAACTAGCCTCGCTATATCTTTTACAGTTATTTCCTTGTAATTTATAGATTCAGCTTCAACCTCATATTTTCCTTCTGCATTATTTTCAATGATTTTATTCAATTTTTCTACGTATTCCTTTGCATCTTCTTCTGAAACATGTTTTCCAATATATATTTTTATTTGTAGTTTTGGAACCACTACGTAATAATTAACGCCCATTTGAATCACCTATAAACTTAGTTATTTTAAGCTCTTTAATACAACGTGATCTTATAAGTTTTTGTTTATTTAACTCAGTTCCTTTTTTTTTTGAAACTAACAAGTGCATTATTTGTGATCAGTTGAACAAATGCGAGTTTTGGCTGCTTTAAAGAAACATTCCTTCGGGCATCTTTCTAGCATGAATTTGAAGCCTCTAGGAACATTTCTGTTGAGAATTCAGTGCTTTGAGGCACATTTCCGGTTTAGTACTTTTGGGCTAACCTTGTCCAGGTACGTAGCACATCTTGTGTATTTCTAGATAAGAGCCAGTTTCGCTGTCTTTGATGATGTCGGAGAACTTTTCCTTCAATTCTTTTTGCAATTCGTAAAAGTGCTTTGGATCCCTAGCGCAGTATTCAATGCCGAAGTCCCATGAGCCCAAATTACTATAAGCGAACAGCACATTTGGGTGCTCCTTGACAAATTCTATAAGTTCTTCTTCCCGCTTGCTTGTAAGATCCTTGAAACTAATGTGCAAGTAGCCCCACACGCCCAAGCCAACGCTGGGTAGGTTCAGCATAGTATAAAATCCGTTAATCACTCCTTTTTTCACAAGCTGCTGCAAGCGGTACTTCACAACGTCCCTGCTAAGACCGGTTTTTCGCGAAATTCCGCTAACCGGAAGCCGCGCTTTGAGTTTAATTGCCTCTAAAATCTTCCAATCCACTTCATCCAACTTTTCAGCCATATTGCCTATTATGCGTACCTTTGCTTTAAAATCTTCCTATTTTGGGTAAAATCTAGCCAATAAGTACTTATTTCACGGTTTCAACGTGTTAGCTATGCTTCAAAAGGAAATAATTGTTGGATTGGAAAACGTTTCGCAGTTGGGAAATAGTGACAAGGCAACTTTTGAGAAGATGTTGAAATTGGATAATTCGATGGATTACAGCGACTGTTGGGCTTATTTGATTCAAAGTACGTTTTTTGGTGGGTTCAAGTTTTTTGATGCAAAGAACTTCGTTGCGTTTACCACTTTTAATCCAGCTTCAACTGTTTTTTGTATTACGAAGGCGGTTGGCTCTAATCCGCGGCAGGCGGTTCTTAGCCTTGCAAGGGTTTTGAAAGAACGCAGTGGCGAAAAAGTGATTGTTAAGAACCTTAGTGAATACGATCATGAGTTTTTGCTGCGAAATGGTTTTGAAGATTACCGTGAAGGAGATGGGTGGAACAAGTTTTACAAGTACGACGATGACACTTTTCCTGAACCGGTTATTGATCTCAATGAACTTGTTTCCATGAAGGGCGGTAAACTGAAGCTACTGCGTTATAGGTTGAAGCAGTTCAGTGGTCCGCTTGAAGTGAAAGCGTATAATCCTTCTATTGATTTTTTGAATGCGGAAAAACTACTGGAAAAATGGCGTAAAGATATTGAAAAGAGATATTCGGAGATGCTTAAAGATGACGATGTTTTTCTTCACTCAGTTGCGCTGCATAGAAAATTTATGCTTGAACCAATAGGAAACGCTTTTCTGTTCACTTCAAGCGGCGTACCTGTTGGGTTTTCTCTTCTTGTGCAAGTATCCGCCCAAGCGGTTGCGCTTTATTCTATGGTTTGTGATAATGAGTTGGATGGCTTATCGGAACGGATTCATTTTGAGACAATGAAGAAAGCGTACGAGGTGGATTTTAGTTATTGTAACTTAGGCGGCAGTGAGTTTGAATCGCTTCACAATTACAAGCTGAAATTTGCGCCGTTTACTTTCATTAAAAAGAAACATGCGGTGCTTTACTGACGCTCTGTTTAAAAGTCATTAACTGCAAATATACTTCGATAGTTAATGGATAACGCGGACAAAAAACTTAATTTCGAGTTTCTTTTCGCAGAAAGCGACACTATGCTCACTTGTGAAGCCTATGCTAAAATTTCTATAGATGACTCTGAATTTCAGTTCAATTGCAGGCGCAATTCAATCGGATATGCCGAGAATTGCTACTATAGTTTTTATGTTACTCCGGAAGATAATGAACTAATTTCCGAAAAGGGTAAAGTATTTTTAACTGAAAAATACGTCGAATCATTTCTTTTAAAATCACAAAAAACTAGAGAACTGCTTAATGGGTTTTATTCCAAACTCTCACAAACGAGCTTAGGTGCTGCTTCTAATAAAGAAATTTTTAAACTACTATCCGATTACAACGCTCTCTTTTCTAGGGTGCATAGTTTGTTTATGGCCTCGCAATTCGAGCCATTAGTTTTTGTAGAGCAGAAACTTAAGGGGCTTATTTTAATCGAGCGTCTAAAAAAAGAGCTAGACGAAACATTTTCCACCTTAATCACTAGTCCAGAGTTTGACTTAATTAAAAGAGAAGAGCTCGAATTTACAAAACTTGCAAGCAAAACTGTTTCGGATAAAGAACTTTTGGAATATGCTTTTAGAAATTCCTGGCTATTTTGGAATTGCCATAGCATCAAAAACGCAATTGAGTTTTTAAAAAATAGGATGGTTGATTTTAAATCGGAAAGTTACGTGTAAAAAAAGAAGCGCTTTACTAGCGATAAGACTGTTTTGGCCTAATAACAAGAAAAGCTATTGTCTAGTTTTGAAAACAGAAAGGAAATCGAACAGCTTTCGCTTA
>JAUYPK010000042.1 GCA_030697615.1 Microcaldota archaeon
GGCTTAAATCTCATATGCCTTCGCGAATTAAAAAATGTAGGGCCATCTGATGCAATTTTAGACGGTTTTAGAGAAGCTAAGCAGAGAGCTAAGCACGAAAAAAACGTTATAATTGTGCGAATGGATTCTGATGGGGATCATAATTCTGAAGTTATTTCTAAATTAATTGCGCCAATAGTTGCGGGCAAAGCAAATGCAGCGGTTATTGATATTAGTTATGGACTTTCAAATGGATTTATTGATTTAGTGTACAATCGAATTTTTGGGTTCATTCAAGGCAAAGTGCTTTCTAGCGGTTCATTTAACCAGGCCTCGCCGGGATTCTATGCATTTCGTTCGATTTATTTGGAAAAATTCATTAAGTTTCGAACCAACTATGTTGATACATATGCGCGGCATTTTAAACAAAAAGATCGTTATGGAATTGATTTATCTTTCCTTGCATTTTTTCACAATTCGATTGTGGTCATTAGGCACAATGCAAAGCCATTGCAAAGGGGTAGGCGACCATTAGCTAAGATCTATGCACAAGGTAAGGAAATGCTAAAGCATTTTAAAATTGTGAAAAAACTAAAAAATAGATAATGTGATTAAAATGGAAAAGCCAGCAATTGAAGGTGGAAAGCCAGTTAGAAAAGAGTACCTACCTTATGGTTTTCACTGGATTAGCGAAGACGATGCTGCGTTTGTAAGCAAGTCTTTGCTAAGTGGCTGGATAACTGGTGGACCAGCAATTGAAGAATTTGAAGAAGCACTTGCTAAATACGTTGGTTGCAAGCATGTTATTCTTGTTAATTCTGGTACCGCTGCACTTGAAATAGCGGTTAAAGCAGCTACTTCTCCCAACAAAAAGATAATAACGACTCCGTTGACTTTTGTTGCAAGTGCAAATTCAATTCTTTATAATAATTCAACACCAGTTTTTGCTGATATTGATGCGCCTACTTTTAACTTGTCGCCAGCTGCCGTTATAACTCAAATTTCACGAGCTAAGGGTGGTGTTGACGCTATTCTTCCAGTACATTTTGCAGGCCAGCCGTGTAAAATGGATGAAATAACCGCAATTGCCAATGAGCACAAGTTGAAGGTAATAGAGGATGCTGCACATGCGCTTGGCGCTGAATACAAGGGGAAAAAAATCGGCAGCCTTAAAAGTGAAGCAACTTGTTTTAGTTTTCACCCAGTTAAGCACATAACGACTGGCGAAGGTGGGGCAGTTGCTACAAATAATGAAGAAGTCGCTCATAAAGCTAGATTGCTGCGTAATCATGGCTTAGATAAATCCAGCCAACAACGCAATAGTTCAACCGCACCTTATACCTATGATGTAGTGACCCTTGGAAGAAATTTCAGAGTCACTGACTTTCAAGCTAGGCTTGGACTCACCCAGCTTAAGAACCTCGATTCATTTATTAAACGCCGTAATGAAATTGCTAAATTTTACCTCAAAGAGTTAGCTGATTCACCTTGGCTTACGTTGCCACATGTTGAAAAAGAAGTAAAACACGCATGGCACATATTTGTAATTAAGCTTAACCTCGACAAGCTTCGTGTGAATCGTGACAAAATCTTCGCTGCTTTACGTGCAGAAAATATTGGGGTCAATGTACATTATATTCCAGTTTACAAATTCACTTACTATAAAAACTTGGGCTACGATGAAAAGCAAACTCCAGTTACTGAAAAAGTTTTTGAATCAATAATAACACTTCCAATATTTCCAAAAATGACGCACGAGGATGAAGTGGATGTTGTAAACGCTGTAAAAAAAGTACTCGCTTATTATGCGAAGTGATTATGCTTATGAAAAAATTTAAAATAGCGTATAGGGAAATTGGCGAAGGTTGCCCTACGTTTATAATAGCAGAAGCCGGGTCTAATCACAACCGCGATATTTTGCTTGCTAAGAAATTAATTGACGCTGCAGCTGAAGCTGGCGCAGATGCAATAAAATTTCAATTGTTTAAAGCTGATAAACTTTATGTCCCTTCAGCGGGCAGTGCAGATTACTTAAAAAATAATAAAAATATATTTGACATTATTAAGTCGATGGAAATGCCTTATGAATGGCTTCCAGAGCTTAGCGAATATGCCACTTCAAATAATTTGGTTTTTCTTTCAAGCGTATTTGATGAAGAATCTGCGGATATTTTTTCTAAGTTTTCTCCAGCGTTTAAAATTGCAAGCTACGAAGTTACCCACCTCCCGTTAATTAAATACGTTGCAAAGAAAAATAAGCCAATGATAATTTCAACTGGGCTAGCAAACATTGGCGAAATGCAAGAAGCCCTAGGCGCGTGTTTTCAAGTTGGAAATAAAAATGTTGCTTTGCTACATTGCATTGCGCAGTACCCTGCGAATCCTGAAATTGCAAACCTAAACGTTATCAAAACAATGAAACTTGCTTTTGATGTACCTATTGGTTATTCGGACCATACTTTTGATCCCACTGCTGCCCCAGAGGTTGCAGTGGCGCTTGGTGCAAAGATAATTGAAAAAACATTCACTTTAGATCGTAAAATGCCAGGTCCAGACCATTCATATTCGCTTGAGCCACTTGAGTTAAAAAGAATGTCAAAAGCGATCAGAATTGTTGAAAAGTTAAGCGATTCTGACAAAGCTAAGCTAGTAGCTAAGCCTTCAAGCCAAAAACTATCAGGAAGTTCAGTTAGAACAATTTTTCCAGGAGAGGAAGAACTGCGTGATTTTGCCAGGCGGTATATTTATTCAACCAAACGTATAGAAAAAGGGGAAATGTTTGTTTCAAATAACGTGCGAGCGTTAAGATCTGGTAAGGCGAAGCATGGATTGGAACCAAAATTTTTAGAAATTATCTTAGGGCGATGCGCTTCAAGAAAAATTATGGAGTTTGAGCCTATAACCTGGAATGAGGTGCTTTCATGAAATCCCCTAAATTATTTTTGAGGAAATTAACAAAAGATGATTTAGCCTTAGTTTACGCGTGGCGAAATGACCCTTTAATCCGCAGATTCATGTTTAATTCTAAGAAGATAAGCAAAGCTGAGCACATGCGATACTGGCAAAAAAGGCTTAGAAAAGGCAATTGCTATGTAATAAGCACCTCTAGCCGTCCATTTGGCTTTGCCAAATTTGATAAATTTGCAGAAGGATATGATATTGGGATATATATTGATCCAACGGAACAGGGAAAAGGGTACGGTGCACTTGCACTGAAAGCTTTGAAAAAAATCGCAATTTCAAGCGGGTTTAAGCCTTTATTTGCAAGAATAAAGTTGAACAATTTAGCCTCTCAGAAAATCTTTAAAAAAAATGGGTTCAAAGCCAAATATGTTTGTTTAGAGTGTAATTTAGCCTAAAAGGTTTTTCTATTTATGCCCCAAAAAATTAGCGTCCAACGTTCTGGAATTGAAATACTTGCGTTTGGTTCAGTGTATGCCCTTATTGGCGCTGTACTATCGAAGGTTTTTACATATGCTTATAGGTTGCTTGTTGCTGGCGCTGGTCCAGAGGCATATGGTCTGATTTCACTTGGTATAAGTGTAGTTGTTCTTACGGTTACTGTTAGTTTGCTTGGGCTTGGTGAAGGTTTAACTCGGTTTATTCCAGAATACAGGCAAAAAAATCAAGTTGCTGGCATTAAAGGTGCTATGTCGTTTTCGTTTAAAATTGGACTATTTGTTGGCGCGTTATGTACTGTGGTATTGTTCTTTGGTGCTGAATTCTTTGCAAATAATATATTCCACGAACCTAGTCTTGCGATTATACTCCGGATATTATCTATTTCGATTATACCTTATATCTTTCTGACCCTTATTGCGTACGTATTTAACGCATTTGAAAACGTGAAATTAGTTGTTTATTCTAGGCATTTTGCTGAAAATATTCTTCGTTTAGTTGCAACTTTTATTTTACTTTACTTAGGATATGGAATTGTAGGTGCAGCGATTGCGTATACTTTAGGTACAATAGTTGCTACGTTTTTTGCATTTTACTGGCTTGAAACTAGTGTATTTCCTTTTATTCGTACCAAAATTGTTTCTAAAATCAATAAGCGTGAACTCCTGAATTTTTCGCTTCCTTTGCTAATGAGTGGAATGATGTGGACAATTCTAGTTTGGGCAGATACAATTATACTTGGAGCAGTACGTAATGCATATGAAGTTGGAATTTACAATGCTGCTGCTCCAACTGCAATGATTTTAGTTGCGGTTCCACAGATTGCGCTTTCTATTTTTACTCCCCTAGTTACTAGATTACATGCCGAAGGAAAAAGTTTAGAACTTCATGAAATTTATCGCCGCTCAACAAAATGGGTACTCGTTTTAGCATTACCTATTGCTTTTCTATTTGCATTTTTTTCCCGTTCCGTTATTCATCAATTATTTGGCGCAGATTACGCCGCAGCTGCACCTTCATTAGCTATACTCGCGTTTGGCTATTTGATATACGATTTACTTAATGGTTCCGAGTCAATGATTAGAATATCAAAAAGAACTGACATCATTTTTGGCATAGCGCTTCTAACCACTATTCTTAATTTGATTTTAAATGTATTTCTCAGTCAGCAATATGGCGCAGTTGGTAGTTCAATTGCCACTGCAATTGGCCTTTCGCTATATGCGCTATTGAACACTATTTTTGCCTTCAAGTTG
>JAUYPK010000050.1 GCA_030697615.1 Microcaldota archaeon
CTACGTAACTGGAGTTAACATCTCTAACTACGGCAGCATAAACGGGGTTAACATGAACTCTTCTTGCAATTCCAACAATTCTTTCTGCGGTGAACCAGACATAGTGATTGGGATAGATTCTTCACAGCAACCATGCAATTGCATTATTTTCCATGAGAACCGCACAATGGACATACGTGGTTCAACGCAATTCTTTTTGGAAAGCGGCGTTAACTTGAGAAAACTAATTTACTACGCTAGGTCAAAGTGATTTCAAAAAAATGGATAAGCTAGACTTGTTAAAAAATTTAAGCGCAGAGTTTAAACGCAGCGACGAAATAGCGAAGCAAGTTTCACTCCCAATTTCTACGCTTGCCAGCTTAATATCACAACTTGAAGGAGAAGAGCTAATCGAAGTAAAACGTGAAAAAAAACTCATTGCACAGTTAACGCAAGAAGGGGCAGAAGCAGCTGTAAGTGAATTGCCAGAACGCAAGCTAATTTCTCAACTTTCTAGTGAAGAAGAAATTGGAAGTTTATTACAGCGGCTTAAGTTAGAGCCAGTTGCGTTGCAATGGGCAAAGAAGAACAATTGGGTTATGCTGCTCAACGCTGGCGGAAAAACTTTGGTTAAAAAAATTGCGAGCAGCGAAAGCGAACAGGAAAAGTTGCTTGAAAAACTAAAACGCGATAGTGAAATTAAATCTGGAGAAGAAAAAGTTGCAAAGGAGCTGCGTGATAGGCGGCTTGTTAAGTTGCTTGAACAAACTCTGCTTTTTGTTAAGGTTTCAAAAAAAGGAGTCGTAGCTTTGAAAGCTGAAACGCAGGATAAGCTTGAACTTGTAAATCAAGTTACTGCCCAAATGGTCAAGCAAGGCTTTAGTGGAAGTTTCCGTGAATACGATGTTGGTGCAGAAGTTAATCCAGTTTATGCAGGTAAGCGTCATCCGTTGCAATTACTTGCCGATGAAATGCGTGAAGTCTTAGTGGGTATGGGTTTTGAAGAGATGAATGGTCCGCTTGTTGAAAGTAGTTTTTGGAATTTCGACGTGATGTTCATGCCGCAGAACCACCCGAACCGCGACTTGATGGATACGTTTTTTCTAAAGAAACCAAACCGTGCAAACGTGCCAGAGAAACTTGCAAGTATTGTGAAAGAAGTACAGCTAAATGGCTGGAAAACTGGGTCAAAAGGATGTGCAAATGCATGGAGTGTAGAAGAAGCGCAAAAAACTATTTTGCGCACGCACACAACCGCAACAACTTTTAGATATTTGGAAAAAATCGGCAAAAAAGAAATTAAAACGCCTTGCAAATTCTTTTCAATTAATAAAGTGTTCCGCAACGAAGCGATTGACAGAACGCATTTGCCAGAGTTCCACCAAATTGAAGGCTTCGTAGTTGCGGATAATCTTAACCTGCGTAGCTTGATGGGCGTATTTACTGATTTTTATAAACAGCTTGGCATTTCAAAAATCCGGTTCAAGCCAGTTTTCAACCCGTACACTGAACCTTCGATGGAAATTTTTGGCTACCACAATAGCCTTAGCAAATGGGTGGAAATTGGAAACTCTGGAATTTTCAGGCCAGAAACAACTGCTCCACTTGGCATTAAACAAAACGTAATAGCCTGGGGGCTAGCGTTAGAACGTGCCGCGATGATTTTATTCGAAGTTGACGACATACGCAAAGTTGTAGGCGCTTCAACTGACTTGCAATGGATCAGGGATTTTCCAGAACTGCCAGAAGTACTGCGATAATGAGTTTGATAATATTTATACATGGTAATGATTACACTCCCGACAAAACAGCTTAGAGAAAAGCTATCACTAGTAGAACCTTTTGCAAAAACTCTTGGCGAAACGTTGTTCAAAATGGGGATGGAACTTGAAAATTCAAATGAACAAGAAACCACAATTGACATCGCAGGCGCTGGCAACCGCATTGATGCTGTTTCGTTGGAAGGGCTTGTTCGAATAATCAAGGCGTACAACGGCAGCTACAAGTTGAAGTTTCCAGTTGTAAACCGCGGAAAGAACATAATCAACGTTGACAAAAGCGTTGCTGACATCCGACCTTATATGGGAAATTTTATTGTACGCAACGTCGACATTGACAACGATAGCCTTACGCGGATAATTAATTACCAAGAAAAAATTGCAAGTACATTTGGAAGGGATAGAAAAGTAGTCGGTATGGGTTTGTTCAAAATGCCTGCGCTTAAGTTTCCATTGCAATACATTGCGCTTCCAGCAAAAGAAATTAAATTTGCGCCGCTTGGGTTCGAAGAAGAGATGACTGGTGACGAAATACTAGCTAAGCATAGCAAAGGAACCGCATATGCCAGTTTATTTGCCGGAAAGAGTAAGCTTCCAATTCTTCGAGATGCAAACGGCAAAGTACTCACAATGCCCGGAATCACCAACAGCAACGACCTGGGCAAAGTAGAGCCCGGCAAGCAAGACTTATTCGTCGAAGCAACTGGTTCAAACATACAAATGATTATCCAACTTCTAACCGCTAACGCGCTTGACTTTGCAGAAATGGGCGGGCAAATAGAAAGCTGCACCGTGAAATACGCCGCTGGCGGAAAAAGCGTTGAATTTCCACAATTCAGTTTCGATAAGTATAGCGTTTCAATAAAGGAAATAAATTCACTACTTGGTTTAGGGCTCACAGCCGAACAAGCAAAGAACCTACTTGAAAAAATGCTCCTACCTTCATCCATCCAAGGGGGAAAACTAGTTGTAAACGTCCCGCGTTTCCGTTCCGACATAGTGCACAACGTCGATGTAATTGAAGACGTTGCAAGAGCACACGGGTTTGATAATTTCTCCCCGCTTCCACAAACAGCGTATACGTTTGGCAAAAAACACGAAAAAACAATTATTTTTGACGCAGTTGTAAATTCATTTACCGGCCTAGGTTTCCAACAAGTAATTGGAATGATCCTAACTAGCAAAGAAGAAGCCACTACAAAAATAAAACAAAGCGACAATGGAAAATTCGTAGAGCTACACTCGAGCCGCGCGCTTGGGCTAAATTGCTGCCGCCAGTCGCTCCTTCCGGGATTATTGTCAATAATGGCAAGCAACAAACAATATTCGTATCCCCAGCGAATTTTCGAAGTTGGAGAATGCCTTGAAATCAACAACAGCGAAGAAACCGGCGCAAGCACAACTTGGAAAACCGCTGCGATAACCGCAAGCGCAACTAGCGCAAGTGGCTTTGCAGAAGTTAAAGCAGTTATTGAATCGCTTGGCAAAAGCTTCGACGACTACGCGTTGAAAATTGAGCCAACTCAAGACGCGAGGTTCATCAAAGGCCGCTGTGCAAAAGTAACTGGCAAGCACTTCAGCGGAATTTTCGGCGAAGTTGATTTGCAAGTCTTAAAGAATTTCAACGTAGAAATGCCATGCACAGCAATGGAAATAGAGCTGAAGCAACTGCAATGAACACAGAAATGGAGATAAGAAACGCTACAAAAGAAGACGCTGAAATTATTTTCAATATCTTGCGCGTTTGTGCAGAGTGGCTCGCTAGTAGCGGTTTAATGCACTGGAAACGCGCTAATTTTTCGATTCAAAGTGTTTTAGCCGCCCTTGAAAAAGATGAAGTTTTTCTAATTTTCAACCGCAACTTAGCGGTTGGTACGATTGCTATAAGTAAAGTTCCTCCGAGTTGGTATGAATTTGACCCGTCAGTTTTTTGGAAAGAAAAAGCGCCTGCATTTTATCTAAAAAAATTAGCTGTTCTCCCAAGCTATCATTCAAAGGGATTTGCAAGTGAATTATTAAAATTTGTGGAGAACAAAGCAAAAAAGGAAGGCGTTAAATTCATCCGGTTTGACGCTGTAATTAAGAACCATGCGCTAACCGAGTTCTACCTAAAAAGAGGCTTTAGCATTATGGGTGAAGCGGTTACCAAAAATGGAAACCCGAGCAACTTCTTTGAAAAAAAGTTGAGTGCGTAAATAAATCAATGCGCTAATGCTTTCATTTTGTGATGCTGACTTTTTTCACTTGCCATTTCTCCAAGCAGTAATTCAAGTTCGATTAGTTTTTTGACAACTGCGTTTTGTTCGTTTAACTTGTATAGTTTTGTCTTGCCAAAACGTCGAGTTTCCTTTACGATTCCGAGTTTTTCAACTTTGTTCCAGTTGTTGAACAGCGTTACCCGGCCAATTCCACTACCTTCAGCGATTTGCTGTTTTGAATAGTCGAACAATTTATTTTCCAGCAAGAAGTCAATGACTAACAGCACAGGGTTACGCCCAAGATATTCTACGAGTATAGATTCATTTTCCATATACTTTCAACGTATATTTAACTGAACGTTCAAAGTTATAAAGGTTGTGCTCTGATTTAATATGGAAAAAATAGGCATGTTTTTTTTCCTTTTGTCCACTTTTTTCGCCGTTTTGTTTAAAAACTTCATTTTGTTCCTTTGCACATATGATTGTGCCTAACGATGAACAAATAAAAGCGGACATTTTGCACAAGTTATTTAGAAAAAGAAAGTGGGGCGCTAGCCATACATCTATTGATAACCTTCACAAAAGTTGCCCACCTCATTTGAAAGGGAAATATGTTGAAGTCGCAGATGAGTTAGTAAAAAACGGATTGGTATTAGCAAAGCCAACTGGCTACGGAGTAGAAGTTTCGCTTAATCCGCGTAGACGTGAAGAAATAGTAGAATTAGTTAAGCAGTTTTTCTCTATCTTATTTCCTTAATAGTTAGGCTTCTTTTTTTAGATACTTTCAATAATTATCTTTTCAATCTCTACAAATGAATATGTTTTTGTTTGTTCAATTTCAAATGCGAGTTTATCCTTTGCATCGGTGTACATCGTGAATATCTTTTGTCCCTTTTTCACCTTATCGCCAAGCCGAACGTGAATTACCATTCCAGCTGTTTTCATTGACGGACAACCCAATGCGCGGCAAACTCGCGAAATTGCCTTGTTGTCAATATGCTGCACTTTTCCATCAGCGTCTGCAAAAACGTCGAACGTTAACTTGCCAATCCGAATGTCTTCTGCGGTTATATTTGGATTTCCGCCTTGAGCGGTTACAAGTTCTTTAAACTTTTCATACGCTTTTCCACTTTTCAACTGGTGCAACGCAATGCGGTAACCCTCTTCTTTTGTTACACCGCGTACCATTTTCAAAACCATGCCTGCCATAATCGCTGTTTTTTCAGCAAGCAAACCATCTCCGCCTTTTAGCACCTTTAAAACTTCCCTTGCCTCTAAAGATGGGCCAATGGAATAGCTCACTGGTTCGCTGCCGTCTGTAATTACGACTTCTATTTTCATTCCCATTTTGTTTCCAAGGTTCTGGAAATCCTGCGCCAATTCGCGCGCTTTTTCAATCTCTAGAATCTTGGCACCGCGGCCAATTGGAATATCAAGGAGAACATGCGTCGAACCTTCAGCTTTTTTCTTTGCTAATATGCTTGCCAGAAGGAGTGATTTTGGATCCAAGTGCAACGGGTTGCGGATTTTAATCAGTTTATCATCTGCAACTGCCATGTTAACTGCCCCGCCCCACACTAGGCAACAGCCGGTTTTTTTAACCACTTTTTTAATATCAACAATGGAAAGCGAAACTGGGCAAAACACTTCAAGTGTATCTGCAGTGCCAGCAGCGCTTGAAATCGCACGAGTACAGGTCTTCGGAACAGTTAACCCAAGCGAAGCAAGAAGCGGCACTAAAATTATGCTAGTTCTGTCCCCCGCAATGCCGCCAATTGAATGCTCACTTACAATAATTTGGCCATTTGGAAACTCAAGTCTATCCCCACTTTCATAAATAGCTTTTGTGAGGGCAGTTGTCTCTTCTGCGTTTAACTCATCCATATAAACTGCAGTTATAAACGCTGCCAGTTCCGCACTTGAAAGCTTCTCCTGCATTAAATCAGTAATAATTTCAGTAATCTCCTTGTCAGAAAGAAGCTGCTTGTCGAGCTTTTTCCTAATGTAGTCTAAACTCTTAGGTCGCTGTGTTGGCTCAAGAAAAACAAAGTCGCCACTCCTTATGCCAAGCTGTTGTGCAAGATCTGCAAGTATTTCAACTTCTCCAAGTTGCACATAGCGATGAGAATAATTTACAATCGCAGTTGCTTCTTTACCACGCGTTTTTATCTTTACCCTGTCGAGAAGTTGCAAGTTCATTGCCTTAGCCTCTTCTTCGTTGAGCACAACTTCGTTTTGCCCCACTTCTATATCAATTACTTTTGCCCTGAACTTATTCACATCTCGGACTTCTCGCTTAGGGGGGGTAAACTGGGCATTTGTCGCAAAATATGTGCTTGGGCGCTTTAACATAACTATTAATAATCTACGTCTAACAGAATAATATCGTAGAATTTATTTGTTCTTATCGGAGATTTTTATATAAACAATGGAAAAAAACTTTGAACAACTTATGAACGGCCGCGAATACCTAGTCCAAGAGCCAGGCAAGCCTCTCACTGATGAAGAAAAAGAAATCCTCGCAGTGCTTGAAGCCAGCCACCCACGCATATATGTAATTGGAACCGGTGGAAGCGGGTGCAATACAATTAACCGCATGACACAAATTGGAATCAAAGGCGCAACTCTAGTTGCAATGAACACAGATGCACAACACTTACTTCGTATAAAGGCAGATAAGCGCATGCTTCTTGGAAAAAAGAAAACCAAAGGGCTCGGCGCTGGTAGTAACCCGGCAGTTGGAGAAGCAGCTGCACAGGAGTCACAAGAAGAGATAAAACAACTACTTTCAAATGCAGATTTAGTATTTGTAACCGGCGGAATGGGCGGCGGAACCGGCACCGGTAGCGCACACGTAATTGCCAAAATTGCAAAAGACCTCGGCGCACTATGTGTAGGTGTAGTTACAATGCCATTCTACTCAGAAGGGCCAAAACGGTTACAAAATGCAATAGACGGGCTTGAAAAGTTAAAACGCAATGCAGACACTGTAATAGCAGTTCCAAACGATAAACTATTAATGTTCGTCCCCGACTTACCACTCAACGCAGCGTTTAAAGTTGCTGATAGCGTGTTAACAAACGCAGTAAAAGGAATCACTGAGCTAATTACAAAGCCCGGACTTGTAAACCTCGACTTCGCAGATATGCGCACCATACTGGAACATAGTGGCGACGCAGTTATTGGCTTAGGGGAAGTTTCAAACGATGAGACAAAAGATCGATTAATACTAGCCGCTGAAAAAGCACTCGCATCCCCATTGCTTGACGTAGATATTAAAACAGCCGACCGCGTGTTGCTAAACATAACTGGCGGGTCAAGCATGACTCTAGGAGAAGCAGAAGCAGCTGTAAATGCAATTGCAAGCAAAGTTGCAAAAGACGCGCACATAATTTGGGGAGCTACAATTGACGATTCAATGGACAAAGGCGGCGTAAAAGTACTCGCTGTGCTTGCCGGCATAAAAGGCGGTAGCAAATCACAAAGCACAAGTGCAGAAGAAGCGCAAATAGACTTGGACTTTGTATAACTGGGCGGAATAAACTAAATAAGTTGAATAAGATAAGCAGGGATAAAAACTTAAAAACAAGTAAATGGAGAATTTATATTTCAATGGAATTTAACAACACAGTATTTCAACCAGTGCTTAACTTCACCGAGCAAAGCAAAAGGGTGTTAAACGTAACTCACAAGCCGCAAGACGTGGAGTTTAGGCAAATGGCAATTACAACTGGCATAGGTTTAGCTTTAATAGGCGTAATTGGGTTTATCCTTTCAATGGTGGCGCATTACCTGCGCTTGTTGTAATTCAACCGCTGCAAAAAAGTTTAACGTTTTAAAGTGTGATTCAAAAAATGGCATTGTATACTTATCGAGTAACCGCAGGACAAGAAGCAATAGTGTCCGACTTACTCATGAAAAAAATTGAGAAGACAAGCGCGGCAATCAAAGCGATAATTGTATCGCCACGTTTGCGCGGCTACCTCTTAGTTGAAGCGCCTGATGACATCACAGCTAAGTCAATCATTGCTAATGTCCCGCACATAAAAGGCGCGCTGCACAAGCCAATGCAAATAAGCGACATTGCTGCACTTCTCGAAAGCAAACCACAAGAAATTATACTTAACAAAGGCGACTTGGTTGAAATCATTTCTGGTCCTTTCAAGGGAGAAAAGGCAAAAGTTGTCCGCCTAGACAAAGAAGATGTCACAGTAGAACTAATCGAAGTGGCAGTTCCAATCCCAGTCACGATCAAAATAAACAGCCTCAAAGTAATACCGCAATAGTTGCGTAGAAATTCACCGGCAAGCACGTGTGCCGGTTAGTTCTTAAACTACTATTCTGAATTTGTTTAATGGAAGATGATGAGATAATTAAAAGATTAACTACTGCTAAGTTGCAGTATGGTTCGCTAAGAAAGTTAGCTCCCCATGTTGGTTTGAAGTATCGTAGTTTATCGCGTTACCTTTTGAAATCGCGCTCTCCTTCTAAAACAGCTAGAGAAAAGCTTGAACGATTTTTATCTGCGTTTTCTCCTTCTTCTATAGCTTATAAGCGTAGGTTTGCTAAAAAAATAGAATCACCCGCATTCGATCCAGAGCTTGCAGAGTTAGTCGGAATATTGTTTGGTGATGGAGAGGTTAAATCAACTGGCGAAATGCGATTGTCATTTGATACAAAGAAAGACCGCTACTTTATTAACGATCGAACTATCCCACTAATTTTACAAAAAATTAATCCAAATAAAATAAGCTTTGAAAGCTATAAACGCATATGGTTCCAAAAGTCTTCATTTGTCAATTGGATTATTTCAACAGGGTTTCCATCTGGAAGCAGACCAATAAACGACGCAAAGATCCCAGCTTGGTGTTTTTCTAATGAAAGATTCTTAATAAGTTTTATCAGAGGTTTATTCGACACAGACGGCATATTTAATTTTCTAAATCATAACGTGGAAATTATGTTTGGCCGATTTTCTGCTAAGTATACTTATTTTCCCAGACAACTTGCCGATGCACTTTTGTCACTAGGGATTCATGCTAGTTTACAAAAAAGCAAAGATGGGCGTTTTAAAATAAGAATTACTGGCAAAATGAACATACTCTTGTTTTTTGCGCTCATTGGCTCTTCTAACCTAAAGCATATCATCAGGTTTTTGCTTTGGAGAGTTGATGATAGAGTTGTAAAAATTGATGCACAGCCAATTGAACAGTTGTTTTCCCAATTTAGGTCAATGACTGGAATAGCTGTACCAGATATTGATTTACCATTTGTTTGGAATTCGTCTAATCCTTTATTTTATGATTGGATTTATGAAGATTCCAAATTTCTGTTTACTGAACATTTGCGTCACAAAGTCAACGGACAAGTCTTAACAAAATTATTATTAAGCTATTACCCCCTTACTTATCTTGCTTCTATATTAAAGGTACGTGGACGATCCATAAAAAGATGGGTTGCTGGTTTGCGAGGAATTTCTTCCGAACATTTTTACCAGCTTCTTGATGCGCTTTTTAAGATTCCAGCGTGCAAAATGGGTGAAGAATTATTATATGGTAAAATTAACA
>JAUYPK010000055.1 GCA_030697615.1 Microcaldota archaeon
TAACGGTTACCTTGAAATTAGTCCTTTTTTCAAATTTCCTTGCAAGTTCTCTAGTGCTTATAATGCCCATGCAATCCTAAGGCGGAATAGATTATAAAATCTCCCCATTTAGCGGTCATAGCTTATGTTCATAAAGCTTGAAAAAGTTATGTAGCTGTGAATGTATGTTTTCAGGCAGTTTATCTAGCGTGAACCACTTGATTTCGTCAAACTTATGTGGTTCGCCGATTGCAATATTATTTCACGGAACGGGTAGAGCGGTAAAAAAGATTTTAGCTAGTTATTTTGCTGGGAACAATATGCGGCTAGATCCAGTGGGTCTTGGTTGAACAAATTGCAATAGCCGCTAACGCTTCTTGTTCTCTCAAGCATTTGGCAGCAAATGTTACGCTCTTCAGCTAATCCAAATTTTTCATTGTCATGATTTCTCATGATGCCCTCTTCAGTTGGTCGGTATACATTTTCGTTTTTATAGTAGCAACCTTCAAAGCAACCCACTGAATCTGGAAATATTGGAATCAAGTCCTTCCAAGGCGCTTCAGCTAGACATTGCTCGGCAGTTGTTGGAACTCCTTTTGAAAAACAATTAGGGCTAAGTTGGGTTTGATCCGGTATAGTCACTTCGCTATATCTGCCTGCTTCGGTATAATACTCGTCTCGTAATCCACCAATGGAATGCCCTAATTCATGAATGATTATTCTAGAACCGACTTGAAACTGGGTTGGGTGAAAATTCCCTTTCCCGTCTGTATATTCGTAAACTTTTCTAGCAGCTACCAATGCAGTTCCCATATCGCCGGAAAGAGCTCTTTCAGTTGGCGGATAAGATGCTTCCGAGTCAAAATTTCCATTGATAAATGCAACTACCGCTTTGTTTGGCTTTTGACAATGCTCTGCAAGCGATACTGTACTTGTTGGTACGTAGTTTCCTTGTTCATCGAACGCAGCTACTTCGTTAACGTAATAAAAGTTAAATGCATCTTGGTTAGATTTCCAAGGTTCAACTGAAAAAAAGTTTGCGGCAAATTCAGCTTTAACCCATGGCATAAATTCTTCTACGTCGGGATAACCTGCTCCTACAATAACGAGATTTATAGTATCTTCCTCAGCTCTTGGACTAATTGGGCCGAATTGTTTGCACTTCGTAGAATCAAACACGCGAGTACAACTACCTGATTCGCAAGCGCCTAGGCAAGCAATTGCGGTAGTTCCCCCACCTTGGGCTGCGCTAAAGCAATATTGTTCGTATAGGTTTTTTTCGTCAATGCAACTATCCGTAAGCGAAGTTGTTTGGCCTTGCTTAACTGTTGTAACCGTTCCTGATTCGTAGATATTTATTCCGCCGTCAGTATCACAACTAATTGGGGGAGCTCGAGGTTGTGTTATTATGCCATCAAACCGCGAAACATTAGAACCTGTGCCTATATTGCTTGAATTAGATTGGTCTAAACAGCCGAAAAGCAAAATCCCGAGCAAAATTATAAGCGTAAAGCGCATAGAAATTAAAACGAAAGCTAGTCTATTAACTTTTCCCCGTATAGCTTGAAGTAACGCGGTAAATTAGAGTGAAGCTCTGAATCAGCTGGAACCGACTGCTGGTTGAACCATTTCAATTCATCAAACTTATGCGGTTCGCCGTTTGCAACAGTCGCAGGGTCAACTAATACTTTAAAATCAAGCGCAATCCAATGCGTCTTCTTCCCATTGTGCTCGCGGTGCACATCGCGATAGCCAAGGAATTCGCTTTTCAAAACGTCAGTGCAGTACTCTTCTTTGATTTCTTTTTTCAGCGTCTCTTCAACACTTTCTCCAAACTCTAGTCCGCCACCGCCAATGTCCCACTTGCCATGCTCGTCTCTACAGTTAGCGCTCCGCCTAGCCATTAAAAAATTTCCAGTGCCATCGTGGCAAAAATACACAACAGCGACACCAACAAAATCAGTACCTTTTTGCATTTTCTTTTCACTTATTTTTGAATATCAATACGTGGCTGTGATCGTTATTTCCGCCAGCCTCTATACTTCCGTTGTTGCACCGAATAATTTCGCCTTCTAGCTTGAATAGTTTTGATAAGCGCAGTCCCACTGTCCAAGCCTGCGGTCGAAACTCTTTTTCTCTTGCCAGATTTGCGATTTCAATAATGACGTAAGCGCCTTTTTTCATGCATGGCTTAATTTTTACGAAAATGCGATAAATATCTTCAACGTAATGTTTTCCTTCCGGATCTTTCGGATGGCGCATTGACAAATAAGGTGGGCTTGTAAACACCAAGTCAACTCTTGGTAAAGTGTACTTGCCGATATTTTCTATTGAATCATTGATAATCCTTCCAGCTTTTCTTCCACTAGCGAAATGTGCCCTTTTTTTATCAATTTCAAACCCAACTGCTTTTCGTCCAAGTTTCTTAGCTGCAACAAGCGTAGTGCCAAAGCCACAGAACGGGTCTAAAACCAAATCTCCTTTTCGAGAATACTTAGAAATCACTAGATTTGCAACTTCTTCAGGAAAGCGAAAGTCGCTTTCGCCTTTGAACGCTATTTTTTCAAGTTTGCCGCTAACACTAAACCAAGTCTTTTTCCAGCGATCAAATCGTAATTGTTTTCCTTTATTTTTCATGTTGATAAGTAAAAAGTAGCCCCGACCGGATTTTCGTGCCATTTTTCTTTTTGACACGCCTGACTTTTTCTTTTCGTAAAAGAAAAAGTATGGCTTTCGAACCGGTGTCCGCAGCTCTCTCTGAAAAGGCGCAAGAGCCAGAGGTATAAAAGGCCTGCGGCGATTGAGCGGCCTTTTCTCCAGAGGCTGCTTAGGAGTTGGGTTTAATTTCAACTTATCCTTGACCGCTAGACGACGGGGCTAGTTATTGGAAGTATTTGTGTGTTGAAGGTTTAGAAATGTTTCTCACCACGGCACTTTCTTAAGTTTTAGGAAATGTGCAATGCGGTTAAACGCAATGTGCAAAAAGAACGTCAACACAAAAAGAAACACGACGTCAACCAGTTCCAAGTTTATCCTGCCGCTGTAAACTGGAAACGCGACTATTAGCGAAACAACCAAGAACCAAACCTTATCTGTAACAAGTGATTCCCTGCCGCTTTCCATTCCCCTCCTGCGTTTAATGAAACTACCAATCGAGTCCCCAAGCAAAGCGCCGAACGACAATAGGAATGAAAGAATGATTTTTTCGACAAGTGAAAATGATGGAGGGAACTGCGGAACCGCC